>JANPAY010000103.1:0-6388 GCA_031430155.1 Comamonadaceae bacterium | reverse complement strand
GGCAAACACCTTGGTCGCGACTTTCTCAGCGTCTTCACGCAAGCGGGTGAGCAAGTCACGCTCAGTCGAGAGCGACAGCTTGACACGCTAAGTCCACAGAATTGTTTTTTTGATGAGCGCATCGCTGCCGCGATCTTGGTTTGTCCACTTCAGATGAGCGGCAATGCGGCCTTCGGCAAGTGCGGAAAAGGTCGGTGCTTTGATGTCTTCGGGATCAGTTGGTATCAAGACTTTGACATCCAACATCTCCAATCCTCGACCTCTAAACACCGCCAACGCTCGGTGCGAAGGCACGCGGGATATGGGCTCAGAGTAATCGAAGTAATCACGGAACTTCGCGATTTCTGGATCAGCTTCATTTTTGCCAGCAACCAATTTGCTTTGCAACTCACCGTTACTCCACAGCCATTCGCGCATCAATTGCACTAGCCGTGCGTCCTCTGCCCAGCGCTCGGACAAGATATCGCGCACACCGTCTAGCACCAAGAGCACGGTCGTGAAATCTGCGCCATCTTCGGGCTTGGTCGCTTGTACATAAGGCAATGCCTCGGAAGCCGCATCCAGATTGGGCTGCGCGAACAGTAGGTCTGCAAGCGGCTCTAGACCTGCCTCGCGAGCCATCTGTCCTTTGGTACGGCGCTTGACCTTGTAGGGTGTATAGAGGTCTTCTAGCTCTTGCTTGCTGGGCGCAGTTAGCAAGAGCGCGTGCAGCTCGGGGGTGAGCTTGCCCTGCGCTTCAATGGTTTTGATGATGACTGTGCGGCGATCTTCCAGCTCACGCAAGTAGGAAAGCCGAGCCTCCAATTCGCGCAGTTGAATGTCGTCTAGTCCGCCTGTGACTTCCTTGCGATAGCGGGCAATAAACGGGACTGTTGCCCCGCTGTCCATCAGTTCTACAGCCGCTTTAATTTGATGAATGCCAACCTTAATCTCATTGGCGAGTTGCTTAAATAAATCCACGAAAACCGATCTAGAAACGTTTGCTGAAACGCCTATCTTAATCGGGAGGATTAGTCTTCCGCTCGCAGCGCCGCCTTCAACTTCGCCCTAATCTCAGGCTTCGATTTAAAAGGATCGGTCGGGTTGCGAATCAGCACTAAATCTTCCATACGGTCTTGTACGCCAGCCAGCGCGTGTGGGTGGCTATAGATATAAAAACGATCCGCCTCCAGCGCTGCAAATACAGCATTGGCAACATCCGCCGCCGTCAATTTGCCACTGCCCACCGCTTTGTCGGATTGCGCTTGACCGATCAATTGGCTCTTCGTCAGTTTTCCGCCCGAGAGTTCTGTGGGTCGATTGCGCTGACTTTGGGTAATGTTGGTCGGCACAAAGAACGGACACAGCACCGATGCGCTGATTTGGTCTGTCACCAAACGCAGGTCTTGGTAGAGCGACTCCGTCAGGCTGACCACCGCGCTTTTGCTCACGTTGTACACGCCCATGTTCGGAGGATTGAGTAAGCCCGCCATGCTCGCCGTATTGACGATGTGGCCTTGATACGTGGCATCCTTTTTTGCCGCATCGAGCATCATCTGGGTGAAGAAATGCACGCCGTGCACCACGCCCATCACGTTCACGTCCATGACCCATTTCCAGTCTAAGAGTGAGCTCTCCCAAATCAAACCGCCCGCACCTACACCTGCATTATTGAAAACAAAATGCGGCGCACCAAACCGTGCCAACACCGCATCCGCTAAGGCTTTCATGGCCTCGGCGTTCGCCACGTCCACACGCATGGCGAGCACTTGCGCACCCATACCTGTGATTTCGGTGACTGCTTTGTCTAACGCATCTTGCTGCACATCGACCATCACGATGTTCATGCCGCGCTTCGCCGCAATGCGCGCGCACTCCAGTCCAAAGCCCGAGCCTGCGCCCGTGAGAACGGCGGTTTTATTTTTGAAATCAGTAATCATGAGAATTAAGCCTCAGCCTTCTTTAAAACAAATCCAATGCGCGGAAAATGCACATGCACAACACCTGTCAACTCATGTTCGCGGCGTAGTGTGAAGCGTGTGCGAGTAGCAGCTACAAGCGTGCCGCTCGTCACTTCCAAGCCAAAGCTTTCAGCCGTGATGGTCACCTCGGTACCAACCGGTATGCCATGCTCATCTTGAAAAACATCCCTCGTGGAAGCCATATCGGGCGTGGCTTGGCGGGCGATTTCTAAAGACTCAGCGCGTGACAACTCCGTGCTATGGCGCTTGCCGTGACCGAGCGCGGCGACTCTATCCATCCAAGGCAAGATCGCTGCGTTGGTTGCCAGCACATCAGCCACGGCTGGCAAGCGGCGCGTAAACCACAGTGGGTGATAAATGGCTAAATCTGCCACGGACACTTGATCGCCCAGCACAAATGGCGAGTTTTCCAACATCGTCGCAATACGACGCAAATACGATTTGTACGCTGCTGTTGCATCTCCTGGATACATACGCGGCGCACCACCTCGCATCGCGCCGCGATCCATGGCAAACACCTTCATGTCTTGGGCAGGGTTCAAACGCGCGTACTCCATACCGCCCTTAGGCGAGAAGTTGTACGCCATCGCGGTAGAAAACAACGTGCCATCTGCCCATTGCGCCAGCGTACGTGCCAGTCCCGTCAGGCCTTGTGGATAAAGGCTTGGTGCAGGATTCAACGACTCAAGCACTTCGCAAATGAGCAGCGTATCGCAATACACATCTGCGCCGATTTGCAGCACAGGCACGCGGCGATAACCACCCGTCAAGGCTTGCAGCTCGGGCTTAGGCATGATGGGCGAGACATCGCAAGATGTCCACGCCAAATTTTTAAGTCCAAACGCCAAGCGGATTTTTTCTGCAAATGGCGAATTGGGATAGTGGTGAAGAATCAAGTCGGACATGCCCATCTCCTTTAAACCATCTTCACCAACTGCTTACCAAAGTTTTTACCTTTGAGCAATCCCAAGAATGCCTCGGGTGCAGCTGCAATGCCATTGGCAACCGACTCACGTGCATTCAATTTTTTGGTCGCGACTAACGTGCCCAATTCTTTCAAAGCCTCTGGCCACACTTCCATGTGCTCAGCGACGATGAAGCCTTCAATCTTCATGCGATTGATCAAAATCAGCGCAGGATTCGCCAGCGGCATCGGCGCGCCGTTGTAGCCTGCAATCATTCCGCAAATGGCCATGCGACTAAAAGCGTTCATACGCTGCAAGACCGTATCCATGATCCAGCCGCCCACGTTTTCAAAGTAGCAATCGATACCGTTTGGCGCAGCTTCTTTGAGTGCTTTATTGAGCGCCTTGCCGTCCGTGTGTTCTTTGTAGTCAATGCAGGCATCAAACCCGAGTTCGCGCGTCACGTAATCGCATTTGTCTTTGCCGCCCGCAATTCCCACCACGCGGCAACCACGTGCCTTGGCGAGTACGCCCACCGCGCTACCGACCGCACCAGAAGCGGCAGTCACGCAAACGGTTTCGCCTGCTTTAGGATTACAAATTTTGATAAGACCATACCAAGCCGTCACGCCAGGCATGCCGACTGCACCAAGGTAGGCCGAGAGCGGAATGTGCGTCGTATCGACTTTGCGCAGCATGCCCACGACCGAATCGGATACGACGCTGTATTCTTGCCAGCCGCCCATGCCCACCACCTTATCGCCCACCGCGAATTTAGCGCTCTTGGATTCGATGACCTCGCCAGCTGTGCCGCCAATCATGTGCTCACCCAGCGGCTGCGCTGCAGCGTAGCTCTTGCTGTCGTTCATGCGGCCGCGCATATAGGGATCAAGACTCAGATAGTGGTGCTTCACCAGCACCTCGCCGTCCTTCAGTTCGGGCGTTGGCACGGACACTAGCTTGAAGTTACTGGCCACAGCATCACCCACAGGGCGGTTGTCTAAAACGATTTGTTGATTGATGGGCATGAGGGGCTCCTGTAAATATGAATAAGAAAAATTAATCAGTTGAAATTTGTGGTGCCGTTCTGACGGGCAGTAAGCGCTTGACGTATTTGAAAGTTCCCGTGGCGCTGGCACACACTCTGCCTGCCTCGTCATAAATAGACGCTTCAGTAAATGCCATCGTGGCCGTGCGGTGAATCAACTTGCCTTTGGCCGTGAGCAGACCCAGCGGACTGGGACGCATGAAGGTGGTTTTCATCTCGATGGTGACCACACCCATCTCTTGCTGGGCGCTTCTTGCCGCTGTCGCCATCGTCACATCGAGCAGCGTCATCACCACACCGCCATGCGCCACAGCAAACGAATTGGCGTGCTCTGGTTTAGGCGTATAGAGGATGGTGGATTCGCCGCCCTCAAAGCGCGTGAGATCGAATCCGAGCAGCTTGACGAATGGGATTTCTACGCCAAAACCTTTGGCAGCAAACGAATCTAAAGACATGGTTTAACCACCCGTCACAACCGATACGCCGCCATCCACCGCCATCCACTGCCCGGTGATGTGTTTGCCTGCGTTTGATGCGTACAGCAAAGTCAAACCTTTCAAATCTTCGTCGTCACCCAAACGATGGAGCGGTGCGTTTTCTTTGAGCTTGTCCTCGCCCATCGTAGCCAGCAGCCCATACGTCATCTTGCTGGGGAAGAAACCTGGGCACACCGCATTCACGCGGATGTTGTACTTACCCCACTCCGCGGCCAAGGCGCGGGTGAAATTAATCACTGCACCCTTGCTGGTGTTGTACGCAATAGTGTTCATGCCAGCGGGATTGCCGCCAAGGCCTGCGATGGACGCGAGGTTGATGATCGAGCCTGACTTACGCGCAATCATCGACTTCTTTGCAATTTGCTGGCTCAACAAAAAGTAACCACGAATGTTGAGGTTCATCACCTTATCCCACGCGTCAATCGGGTGGTCTTCAGCAGGAGATCCCCACGCCGCGCCAGCGTTGTTGACCAAGATGTCGATGTGGCCAAGACGAGCAATCGATTCGTCTGCCAGCCTTGTGATGTCTGCCTCGGCGGCGCAATCGGCAGCGATAAAACTGGCATCAATACCTTGAGCTTTGAGCACAGCAACCGACTCTTCCAAGTCGCTGGCTTTGCGCGAGGACAGCACCACCTTCGCGCCTGCTTCGCCAAGGCTTTGCGCCATTTGAAGCCCGAGGCCGCGTGAGCCGCCCGTCACAAGTGCCGTCTTGCCCGTGAGATCAAATAATTGTTGAATAGTGCGTGTTGTCATGAGTCAATCTCCAATATATAAATTTAAAAAGCGTTTTCTGGTAAGTCAGCACAGGTCGGATCGCGACTACTCACCACATTGAGCCAAGCGTCAATCTTAGGCAGCTCGTAGTTAAAAAAGAATTGCATCGCACCTAGGCGACCTAGCGAGGCATCATCCGTTTTACCCACGCATGTCATTCCTACATCTAACCAAATCCAAGCCAGCACAGCATGACCGAAAGCTTGCATGTAGGGCACGGCATTGGCGAGCGCTTCGGACGGCTTGCCCGTGCTCCACGCCGCCTTAGTTGCTGCGTCGATTTTGTTGGCATGCTCGCGAAGCGATCTAGCATTCGCCTCTAGAGTAGGTATCTGCAAAGCCGCCTCTATCGTGGCTTTGAAGCGTGCCACTAGCACGCCATAAGCTCTACCCTCTTCCATCAACACCTTGCGCCCCAGCAAATCCATCGCTTGAATACCGTGCGTACCTTCATGGATCATGTTCAAGCGGTTGTCACGCCAGTATTGCTCCACAGGGAAGTCGCGCGTATAGCCATAGCCACCGTGGATTTGAATCGCCAAGCTATTGGCTTCCAAGCACCACTCGGATGGCCAGCTTTTTACAATCGGCGTGAGCACTTCTAAAAGCAACCTTGCTTCATTAGCTGCATCCGCTTCTGCCGTGTGCATTTCATCGACTAATCGCGCACAGTACAGCGCCAGCGCTAGTGCACCTTCGCCATACGATTTTTGAGCAAGCAACATGCGTTTGATATCGGCGTGTTCAATCAAGCGAACTTGCGGCTGAGATGCATCCTTGCCAGCGCCGCCAATAGGACGGCCTTGTGGACGACTCTTCGCATAATCAAGAGAGGCGTAATAGCCCGCCAAACCGAGCATGGTCGCCGCCATGCCAATGCCGATACGGGCTTCGTTCATCATGTGGAACATGCAGCGCAAGCCCTCGCCTGGTTTGCCAACCAGATAGCCAATCGCACCTGCCCCTGCACCAGCGCCGCCATCGGGTTTGAATGCGCCTTCGCCAAAATTAAGCAGCGTGTTCGTTGTGCCACGCCAGCCGAGCTTGTGATTCAGTCCAGCAAGCACCACATCGTTTCGCTCGCCTGTGAGCTCACCCTTCGCATTCACCATCTTTTTCGGCACGATAAACAGCGAAATACCGCGCGTGCCTGCCACCAACTTACCGTTCTCATCTGGAATCTTCGCCAGCACCAAATGC
>JANPAY010000102.1:0-16836 GCA_031430155.1 Comamonadaceae bacterium | reverse complement strand
TATGAATCCAACATCATCAACGAGTACATTGACGAGCGTTTCCCGCATCCACAATTGATGCCTGGGGATCCAGTCGACCGCGCTCGTGTTCGTTTGTTCTTGCTCAATTTTGAAAAAGAATTGTTTGTGCACGTCTCGACCCTAGAGGCGCGCAATGTCAAATCCAATGAAAAGGCGATTGAAAAGGCCAAGCAACACATCACCGATCGCTTGACTCAGTTATCCCCCGTATTTTTGAAAAATAAATTCATGATGGGCGATACGTTCTCGATGCTGGATGTGGTGATTGCGCCATTGCTCTGGCGTCTCAACCACTACGGCATTACGCTTTCCAAAAATGCGGCACCACTTCTCAAATACGCAGAACGTATTTTTTCACGCCCAGCATTTATTGAGGCTTTGACACCATCTGAAAAAGTGATGAGAAAGTAAATGATTGTTGCGCCTGAGCTAGCGAGTGCAAAGCCTTACTTGCTACGTGCCATATATGAGTGGTGCGGCGAGCAGGGATTAACGCCGTATGCTTCGGTGTATGTCGACGAACACGTCCAAGTGCCGAAAGAGTTTGTGAAGGATGGAGCCATCACACTTAACATTGGTATGGACGCTACGAATGGGCTTTTAATCAATAACGAAACGCTGACGTTCAAGGCTCGCTTTGGCGGTGTGCCTCGGCAGGTGATTGTCCCTATCACGCATATCATGGCTATTTACGGACGTGAAAATGGGCAAGGCATGGCCTTTCCTATTTCCGATCCAGATCAAGCAAATTCTGCCACTACCGATATCGATATCGGCGCTAGGCCAATTCCGGCCAAGCTGGCGGCCACACCCGCGATGAAAAAAGAGAAGGCCAAGCCTGTTTTAAAGCGAGTCAAGTAAGCATTGAATGCTTGATTCGATTACAATGCAAAGCTTACTTTTTTAAGCGTGCGCCGATTTAGCTCAGTTGGTAGAGCAACCGCCTTGTAAGCGGTAGGTCATCAGTTCGAATCCGATAATCGGCACCAAATATCAAGCCAGTCATTTTTTTGACTGGCTTTTTATTGGACGTTTACTGATAACTTCGTTTAAACCGGATGGATTGCACGGCTACACCGGCAGCCTGAATCGCCGCTAACATGACGGGCTCTAATTGCTTGAGTTTGGCTACAGCTGATGCATTGCTGATGAGGATGCACCACTCGCCATCGGTTAGTGGGCCCGCAGAGACGCTCGTTTGCAGGCCTAGCGGTATGCGTTTCAATACGATGTCCAAGCAAGCTTTGGATAGCGTCATGCGCCCTAAAAGACCAGATAGCGTGTTAGATTCGGCGATCGCTTGCAAAACAGTAGGCATGTGTCGTTGTACTTTAAGAGATTTTTATGCACCTCATTATTACGGATGCTTGGATGGCCAAGAGTCGTCCGATTCATTTGACGGGAACAAAGTTGATTCTGGCAGGGTTAAGCGCGTCCTTGGTACTCATGGCAACCGCGGCGGGGCTTTATCACTGGGTGTTTATGAAGGGGGCTCGTGAGGGCTGGCCCATTATTAGCAGCGTTGTGAAGTTGGTCGCGCGCGATGAGTTTGAGCAGCGTGATAAATTTTTGCGTGAAAATTTAGACGTCATGGCGCAAAAGGTCGGTGAGATGCAGGCTAAACTTTTGCAAATGGAATCGCTGACAGAGCGTGTTTCTGGTTTGGCGGGAATACCGCCTGCCGAAATTAAAAGTAAAACAGGTGCTGCGGGTGCTGGTGGGCCGTTGGTCGCGGGGCGTAGTCTGAGCTTGGAAGAGGTGCAGCATGCCGTTGATCGCCTTCAACTCGTTAGCGACCAACAGGCTGATCTTCTGACTGTGGCTGAATCGCGCTTATTTGAGCAAAAAATTAAGGCAATGGCTATCCCAACCCAGCTCCCCGTTTTGACGGGCAGAATTGGATCTCCGTTTGGTTGGCGTATTGACCCCATCACGGGTAAATCAGCTTTGCATACGGGGCTTGATTTCCCTGCTGAAATTGGCGTTCCAATTTTTGCCAGCGCGGGTGGTTTAGTCGTGACGCAGGAGTACCACTCCGAATACGGCAACATGATTGAAGTTGATCATGGCAATAGTTTGATTAGTCGTTATGCGCACACATCGAAGGTATTCGTCAAAAAGGGTGATTTGATTAAGCGTGGGCAAAAAATTGCCTTGGTTGGTGCCACGGGTCGATCGACGGGGCCGCACCTGCATTACGAGGTATTGGTGCAAGGTGTACCGCAAGATCCACGCAAGTTTTTGAATGCAGGACTCGCGCTGGTTAAATAAATTGAGGTCAACGCTCTAGTTGGCGATGGGCAAGTAAAATAGAGGGTTATGGCCTTCACCTTACTTACTAAAATTTTTGGCAGTCGCAATGATCGCCTCCTGAAACATTATCGAAAACTAGCGGGCGACGCAGCTAAGTTTGAGGCATCAGTTGGCACGCTAGATGATGACGGCTTGCGAGCCAAAACCCAAATATTTAAAGATCGACTGACACAGGGTGAAACGCTAGAGGCGCTGCTTCCAGAGGTTTTTGCTGTGGTACGGGAGGCTTCCAAACGCGTCATGAAAATGCGGCACTTTGATGTGCAGATGGTTGGTGGCGCAGCCCTTCACGAAGGCAAAGTTGCCGAGATGCGTACAGGTGAAGGTAAGACACTGACAGCGACTCTCCCCGTTTATTTGAACGCTTTGACTGGGAAGGGTGTGCACGTTGTTACTGTGAACGATTACCTAGCGAATCGCGATGCGCAGTGGATGGCGCGCTTGTACAACTTCCTAGGCATGACAGTGGGTATTAATCTGCCCAATATGTCGCGCGTCGAAAAACAAGCCGCGTATGCCGCTGACATCACATACGGTACCAATAATGAATTTGGTTTTGATTACTTGCGTGACAACATGGTCTATGAGGTTGCTGATCGCGTACAACGTGGTCAGCATTACGCCATTGTGGATGAGGTCGATTCAATTCTGATTGATGAGGCACGCACGCCACTCATCATCAGCGGGCAAGCTGACGACCAGACTGAGCTTTATCAGGTCATGCAAAAACTGGTGCCTGTATTGGTCAAGCAAATTGGCGAAGAGGATCCTAGAACGGGAGAAGGTGTGATCACGCCTGGAGATTTCACGTTGGATGAAAAATCGCATCAGATTTTTTTGACAGATCGTGGTTATGAAAATGCCGAGCGGATGATGTCTAACTTGGGCTTGATTACGCAGAATTCATCGCTGTATGACCCAGCCAATATCTCCTTGGTACATCATTTGTACGCCGCACTGCGTGCTAAACACCTGTATCACCGTGATCAGCATTACGTTGTCCAGGATGGTGAAGCTGGCGCTGAGATTGTGATCGTCGATGAATTTACGGGGCGGTTGATGTCGGGTCGCCGTTGGGGTGAGGGTTTGCATCAGGCGGTAGAGGCTAAAGAAGGCGTACAAATTCAAGCTGAAAACCAAACGCTGGCCTCGATTACATTCCAAAATTATTTCCGCCTTTACAAAAAATTAGCGGGTATGACGGGGACAGCGGATACCGAGGCTTACGAGTTTCAAGAGATTTATGGCCTCGAGACGGTGGTGATTCCACCCAACCGAATCAGTAAACGTAGCGACCAGCAAGACCGTGTCTATAAAAGCACGCGAGAAAAATATGTCGCCGCCATCACTGATATCAAAGACTGCTTTGAGCGCGGACAACCTGTTTTGGTTGGAACAACATCCATTGAAAATTCCGAGTTGATCTCCGAGATGCTAACCAAAGAGGGCTTGCCTCATCAGGTTTTAAATGCCAAGCAGCATGCACGTGAAGCGGATATCGTCGCGCAGGCGGGGCACTCGAAGATGATCACAATTGCCACCAATATGGCTGGTCGTGGTACTGACATTGTGCTGGGTGGAAATTTAGAAAAACAACTCCAAGCCTTGGAAGCCGAGGCTTTATCTGAACCTGAGCGCGCGATTAGAGAATCGCAGATCCGCGAGCAGTGGGGACTCGATCACGAAGCAGTGAAAGCGCAAGGTGGTTTACGAATCATTGCAACAGAGCGTCACGAATCCCGCCGAATTGACAACCAGTTGCGCGGACGTTCAGGCCGGCAAGGCGACCCAGGCGCATCACGTTTTTATTTGAGTCTTGATGATTCGTTGATGCGTATTTTTGCAGGCGAGCGCGTGAAGGCCATCATGGAGCGTCTCAAGATGCCCGATGGTGAAGCAATTGAAGCGGGGATTGTGTCACGCAGCATTGAAAGCGCACAGCGCAAGGTGGAGGCGCGTAACTTTGACATGCGCAAGCAGTTATTGGAGTACGACGATGTTGCCAACGATCAGCGCAAGCAAATTTATCAGCTACGCAATGATATTTTGGATGCCAAAGGATTAGACGAGCAGACCACATCGCTACGCGCAGGTGCCTTGGCAGACCTCGCACGTCAATATGTACCTCATGAGTCAGTAGAAGAACAGTGGGACATTGCAGGCTTGCAAAAAGCTTTGCATAGTGAGTGGCACTTGGATGTGCCTCTAGACGCAGTGGTTTCTGAGGCCACAGCCATTACAGATGAAGAAGTTGTAGTTCATGTGCTTGAGGCTGCTGAGCAGCACATTGCTGCGAAGACCGAAATAGTTGGCAAAGACAATTTTGCCAACTATGGCCGCATGGTACTTTTACAAAACTTAGATTCGCATTGGCGGGAGCACTTGAGCGCGCTCGACTATTTGCGCCAAGGCATACACCTACGTGGCTATGCACAAAAGCAACCTAAGCAAGAGTACAAGCGCGAGTCGTTTGAAATGTTTGGTGCCATGCTGGATTCCGTACGTGACGAGGTCAGCAAGAACCTCATGACGGTTCGGATTCAGTCTAGTGAGCAAATGGACGAAGCGGCGCAAAGCCTAGAACAGTCGGCTGCCCAAGGCATTCAGAATGTCGCCTATACGGCGCCAGATGAGTCGGGTGTGGCTCAGACAACGATGTCTGTGCAGGAAGCCGAAAACCTAAATGCAAAGCAGCCGTATGTGGCAAATGGACGCGTGGGGCGCAATGACCCCTGCCCTTGTGGCAGTGGTAAAAAATTCAAGCTCTGCCATGGCAAGCTCGCGTAAGTTTTAAAGCGTTTTAAAAACTTCTGACGCGGCGGCTATGGTGATGTCAATATCCTCTTGGCTGTGCGCTGAACTGACAAATCCAGCCTCATAAAGCGCAGGTGCAAAGTAATGCCCTCGCTCTAGCATGCCGTGAAAAAAACGGTTGAAGCGGGGACTATCTGTTGTCATGATTTTTGCGTAATTCTGAGGCAATTCGTTCATCATAAAAAAGCCAAACATGCCGCCTTCTGAATCAGTCCGCAAGGCAATACCGGCTTGGTTCGCTGCATTTTCTAAGCCTTGCGTCAGTCGCTGAGTGTTTTGCGACAAGTGAGCATAAAAACTGGGTTGACTAATAACTTTTAGCGTAGCCAACCCACAAGCGGTAGCGACTGGATTACCGCTCAGCGTACCGGCTTGGTACACGGGTCCTAGCGGTGCTAATTGACTCATCACCTCTACGGATCCACCAAAAGCCGCAAGTGGCATACCACCGCCAATGACCTTCCCCAGTACAGTGATATCGGGCGCGATACCCATGACCGATTGCGCGCCGCCTAAAGCCACTCTGAAGCCCGTCATCACTTCGTCAAACACGAGCAGTACACCGAACTCTGTGCACAGTTCACGGCAGCGCTTTGCAAATGGAGCTGAGGCACGCACAAAATTCATATTTCCTGCGATAGGTTCGATCATTAAACAAGCGAGTTCTTTCCCATGCAAGATAAAAGCTTCCTCTAGTTGCGTCAGATTGTTGTACTCCAACACGATGGTATGTTGGGCAACTTCCTGCGGCACCCCCGCACTTGTTGGATTACCAAAGGTGGCAAGCCCAGAGCCTGCTTTCACCAAGAGTGCATCAGCGTGACCGTGATAGCAGCCTTCAAATTTAATCAACTTTTTACGTCCTGTTGCACCGCGTGCAAGGCGGATGGCACTCATGGCCGCTTCAGTGCCTGAACTGACAAGGCGCACCATTTGCATGGATGGAACATGCTTCAGAATTTCTTCGGCCAGCTCAATTTCCCGTTCAGTTGGCGCGCCAAAAGAAAATCCTGTTTGGGCAGCTTTCATCACGGCCTCAACGACTTCGGGGTGACCATGACCCAGAATCATGGGGCCCCATGAGCCAATGTAGTCCGTATAGCGAATATTCTCAGCATCCCATAGATGAGCTCCCTGAGCTCGACTAATGAAGCGAGGCGTGCCGCCAACCGCTTTGAATGCGCGAACGGGGGAATTGACCCCTCCAGGGATCACGCGGCTGGCGCGTTCAAAGAGTTGAGTATTTATGTTCATAAAAGATGAAATAAGGGTTATGACTAGCTGTTTAAAACAAGAGACTGGCTAAAATCATTCCATTGTAAGAACGCGATGCAGTGAATTGAAAGAAATATGGAAAACAAAACTTGGATGTGCCTCATTTGTGGCTGGATGTACGACGAAGCGCAAGGCGTGCCAGAGGATGGGATCGCGGCTGGAACGGCGTGGAGGGACGTGCCTATGAACTGGGTTTGTCCTGAATGTGGGGCGCGCAAAGAAGATTTTGAAATGGTGAGCGTTTAAGTCAAAAAATAAGGGAACCATCGTGAAAGTTCTCATCATTGACGACAGTAATACGATTAGACGCAGTGCGGAAATTTTTTTAAAACAAGCTGGCTATGAGGTCATATTGGCCGTGGATGGATTTGATGCTCTTGCTAAGGTTAACGATAACCATCCCGACATTATTTTTTGTGACATTTTGATGCCACGCTTGGATGGCTATCAAACCTGCATGCTTATTAAAAATAATGAGAGATTGGCACGTATTCCACTCGTAATGTTATCCTCTAAGGACGGAGTATTCGATATGGCGCGCGGCAAGATGGTCGGTTGCGAGGGCTATCTCACTAAGCCTTTCACAAAAGATCAACTCATTCGAACGATTCAAACACAAATGGGCACACTGGCATGACTATTAAGAACGTATTAATTGTTGACGATTCGAAGACTGAGCAAATTTATTTGTCGCAAATGCTCACGGCTGAGGGTTTTTCTACGCAGACAGCGTCTGATGCCGATGAAGCGCAAAGATCTGTCGATACCATGCGTCCCGATCTTATTTTGTTAGATATCGTTATGCCTGGGCAAAGCGGATTCCAATTCGCGCGAACCCTAACGCGAGATCCTAAATATGCCGATATACCGATTATTTTGTGCACTAGTAAAGATCAAGAAACAGACCGAGTTTGGGGCATCAGGCAGGGCGCGAAAGCTTATATTGTTAAGCCCGTACAGAAGAATGAGTTATTGGAAAAAATTAGATCCTTGTAGATTATTAGTTTAACGACATGTCTAAAAAAGAGGCGCTCTCACAGTTTCAAACCAGATTGGCTGGTCGGTTGCAATCTGCGGATGCCGCTGGTGGTGGAGAGACGGCGAATTGGCTAGCAGTTGAGATCGCTAATGTTGGTTTTATGTTCCCGCTTAACTACTCTGGCGAAATTTTCCCTTGGTTTGAGCCTCAATCTATTCCGTATGCGAAAGATTGGTTTTTAGGTGTTGCGAATTTGCGAGGTGCTTTATGCGGGGTTGTCAGCTTGGCAAAGTACTTTGATTTATCGGTTGCAAATGATTTTTTAGAAGCAACTAAAACACAGCAAGATAGACGATTAATTGGTTTTCATCCTTCTTTGGATTTAAATACAGTATTGGCGGTAGATAAGCTAGTGGGCCTTAAAAGTCGGCACCAAATGGCAGAGACGGATGTGGTGGGCCAATACCGCGATCAGCAGGGCTTAACATGGCAAGAAATTGATTTGCGTTTGCTGGCGCAAAATCCTGCCTTTATCAATATTGCGCAATGACTTGAATCTCATAGAAAGAAGCTACAACATGGATACCTTAATGTCGCCAACTCCCACTATTCAAGAGCCTGTCATACCGCTTTTTATGGACGAACGTCGCCTGGAGCGTTACCAGCGTATCTTGCGGATCGTGTTGATTTCTATGCTGGTTATTTTGGGGATCGTGACGTTTTTGGTCCTGACGCAGTCTGATCGCACGGCTAGGCAAGTGGGTGCAACTAGCCAATCACTTTTGCATTCACAGCGTTTGGCGAAATCTGTCACGCAGGCTTTGGCTGGTTCGCCGACTTCTTTCGCTGAGCTAACAGAAAGTAATGATGCACTCGTGAAGAATTTTGATGCTTTGAGAATCGGCAATGAAAGCTTAAATGTGGAAGCAATTCCAAGCGACATGCAACCAGAGCTTCTCGCGTTATTACCCAGCGTAGAAAAAACAGGTAAAAACGTAAAGGTGATTTTGGCGCAAAAAGTCTTTTTATCGGGGCTCGGTGGATCGTTGCGTGCGATTAATCGGCGATCATCAGACTTGCTGGAGATTGCCGAGTCGATTTCCTCTCTGAAATTACAACAAAATGCGCCCGCACAAGAAATTTCAACGGCTGGCGAATTGGTGATGCTGACGCAGCGTATTGGTAAATCTGCAAACGAATTTTTAACGGCAGATGGTTTAAATACAGAAGCTGTTTTCTTGCTGGGTAAAGATTTAAACACCTTTAAAGAGTTGGGCACAGGATTGAAGACGGGTAACGCAGAACTCAAATTAAAGCCAACCAAAGATAAAGAGACAGCCGAGCGTTTGGATGCACTGCTCCTACTTTATGACGAAACTCGGACACAAGCCGCAGGTATTTTGGGGAACTTGCAGGGCATGGTTGCAGCCCGTGATGCGCAAAATGGGATCTTGGCAGAGTCTGAGCCTCAGCGTCGTCAATTGGAGGCTTTGCAGGCTAAGCTCTCTAAACAATCCGAAGTCGATGGTTTGACTATCACTGCTTTGGTTCTGGTTGCGCTACTTGCTATTTTGGCAACGGCTGGACTCGTCTACATGCAAGTGCTGGATGTGCGTCGTCGTCAAGCTAAATCAGAACAGGAAACGGCGCTGGCTCAATCGCAAGAGATGGAGGCTAAGCGAGTCAATGATGCCAATCAAGCAGCCATTTTGCGTTTGATGAACGAAATGCAAAACGTCGCCGATGGTGACCTGACACAAGAAGCCACCGTGACCGAGGACATTACGGGAGCAATTGCCGACTCGGTTAATTACACCGTTGAAGAGTTGCGTTCGCTGGTTGGCAACGTGCAAAAAACGTCAGCTTTGGTTGCCAGTACGACCAGCGAGGTTGAGGCGTCCTCCAAGGAGCTTTTAACTGCGGCCAATCAACAATTGATCGATATTCATCAAGCGGGTCAGGCTGTTCTAGCCATGGCTGATCGCATTACCAAAGCTTCAGGCCTAGCGGATGAATCGGCTGCTGTGGCCAAGCAATTTTTAACGGCTGCCAATTCTGGTTTGTCTGCTGTGCAAAGCACGATGGGAGGTATGAACACCATCCGTAATCAAATTCAGGAAACGGCTAAGCGGATGAAGCGTCTTGGTGAATCCTCTCAAGAAATTGGCGAGATCACCGATTTGATTTCTGATATTACAGAGCAAACAAACGTGCTGGCTTTGAATGCCGCCATTCAAGCCGCCTCCGCGGGTGAAGCGGGGAGGGGCTTTACGGTCGTTGCCGAAGAAGTGCAGCGTTTGGCTGAGCGCTCTGGTGATGCGACAAGACAGATTACCAACCTTGTGAAGGCCATTCAGGCAGATACGCAAGAGGTGGTGGCGTCCATGGAGCTGTCGACCAATGGTGTCGTTGCTGGAGCACAGTTATCTGAAAATGCAGGTGCTGCACTGACCGAAATTGATCGTATTTCACATCAACTCACGACCATGATCGAGCGCATCTCAACGGCGACCGCTAGCGAAGCCAAAGAGGCCAATATGGTTGCCTCGACGATTCAAAACATTTTTACTGGTACAGAGCGTACCAGTGACGGAACAAAAGCCAACGCGCAAATGGTGCGCGAGCTGTCCACTATGGCGGATGAGTTGAAAAAATCCGTCTCTAGGTTTAAATTGGCCTAAGCGGCATGTGCGTGCATGTCAATGATCAATGAATCAGCTTTGGTTTGGATTGCCGATGAGGTGCGCGCCACGCTGCTTGAGCTGAAGACCGAGCTAGAGACACTTCTTCAGACTCAATCCGCAGAGCGCGCAAGCTTGCTGGCTAGTTGTGCTGAAAAAATACGTTCAATTGCCGGAGCCTTTCAGGTCGCTAATTGCGAGCCGCTCTCGCAGTACGCAAGTGCTTTGCACGATGTGATTCAGTTGTGGCGTGACTCTCCCAGTTCCATACTGCCTCAAGCCGTGACAACTACTGTGGCGGCCAGTCAAAGCTTGGGTGATTTTTTGCAAGCCATACAAGAGCAAAAAGCTTTGTCCGAGTTGGCGCTCTTTGATGACTACCAGCGTTTAGGCGTCACCTTATCGCGTGCATTTTCTCCTGTTCAACTGTGGCCAAAGGCGGAAGGCGGGCGATGTCTGAAGGCATGGTTGCAAGAGGGCTTTGTGGCGGAATTAGAGGGCTACGTAAAGCATCGGATGAATTTCCATGATGCACAGACCATTGAGCAATTTGAAGTGGATGTGTTGATGCTGGGGCTTATTAGGCATCAAAAAATGGAGTCAAGTGCCGCATTACAGCTTGTTTGTCATTGGCGTGCTCTTCAGCGCAATCGTCCGGATCAACTGATCAGTGGCGTGCTTGTATCGGTGGTTCTTGAGGCGGCGAGTCAAGGTGCCTTGACACTCGATATGCACCTCAAGCGTTATTTGCTATCCAGCTTGACTTGGCTTAAAGGGGGCAGTAGCGCAGAAGCCTTCGTGCATGAATCGGCATTCTTTTGTTTTATTGTTTGGCAAGCCGAGCAACACCGTAGCACACCACTGACCAGTGAGATGCTATTGCTATTGAATCGTCTAGCGCAAGCGGCCGATTGGCAAGCCCTGCAAGGCGCGAGCTACAGCCAAATTTATTTTGATCCACAAGCTCGTGAGTTATTGGCGCAAGCTAAAACCGCCACGACTGCAACCAAGCAACTGTGGAGTGATTTTTGTGCGGTGCAGCCTACAGCAAGCACGACATCCATTCAAGCGGACGACCTAGCCTTATCGTTTGACAAAATGGGCCAATCGTTAGAGGCGCTGCATCCAGCTGCGGGTAGATTGAGTCAGGCGTTCCATGTCATTGTCTCGGATGCACAGTTGTGTGCAAAACGCGATACACAGATTGAAATTGCAACTTCGCTGCTCATTTTGAGTTCAATGTTGGCAGACATGAAAGGGCGCCCGGACGTAGACACCGAACGCCACTTGCTAGACTTAGTGCGACGACTGGATCATCTGCGCAGCGGGCAAGTGCTAGGTGCATTTGATCCTTGGATGCTCGAGCTGCAGCAGCGTCAAGATTGGACGCAGGCAATGACCAGCACCACAGAAGTACTAGGACAAAAATTGACAGAGATTGAGGGTGTTTTTGAGCGCTTGTGGGCCAACCCTCATGCCACTTCAGAGCTACTGTTAGTACCTTCGAAATTGCAGCAAATACGTTCTATCGCACTCTCCTTGAAGTTGGAAGATTTTGCCAATGCGGTTTTGCCCGTCGAATCAAAGATTGAATTGTTGACACAAAACCAGAACACCATGAGTGAGGCCACGCAAAAACAAATGGCAGCTGACTTGGCTGGATTGGGACTGATGCTGAGTATGTGGGCGCACAAGCCTGAGCCCGCGTACTTGGCCGCATCCATAGGACAGCAAGAGGAGTCCATCGAGCATATCTTTTTGATGGAAGCGCAAGAGGTGCTGGTGCAAGCGCATAGTGATCTGACCCATTTATCTGAACAGCCTGAGCATGTTGAAACCTTGATTGCCATTCGGCGTGCATTCCACACGATCAAGGGCGGAGCTCGGGTTGTCGGCTTGGCTGAGTTTGGCGAAGCGGCTTGGCAAATCGAGCAGTACCTGAACGACAAACTGGCGCAGCAGCAGTCGCTCGATCCAAGTGCGATTCAGCTTTGCATAGACCAAGTAACGCGCATGCAAAACTGGACTCAAGATTTGCAGGCACAGTCGTTGTCAAATGGTTTAACGCTCGATACCTCAACCATTGATTGGCAATTGACACCTCTGCGAGAGGCTATTCAGGCTAGCCAATCAGCGCATCATGCGCCTACTCTCTTAGACTTTCCGCCATCTGATTTTTTAGATTTATCCGTACAGCCTTTGCAGGCCGCCCGCGCTTTGGATGCCGACTTATTGGACGCAGACGAGGCCATTGAGGCGCAAATAAAAACGATTGGTGATCTGCAGATTTCCATTCCTTTGTACCAAGCTTACCTGAATGAAACCGATGAGTGGTCCCGTCAACTAGCGCTAGCGTTGTCTGAGTGGGCTTTAGATGAGACCCAGCCGATTCCTAGTCAAACACTGACGTGGGCTCATGCCTTGGCTGGAAGTTCCGCGACAGTTGGCTTTGAGAGTTGTGCCGAGCTTGCTAAATTGACAGAGCGTTTGATTGAACGAACCCAAGCGCAGAGCTTTTATTCGATTGACTTAGCGCAAACACTTGCTTATGCGGCAGACGAGATAAGACGGTTGCTCCATCAATTTGCAGCGGGATTCATCAAAACCGCAGATACGCTTTTGATAGATAAATTACGCACGTATTTAGATACGGCATTCCCCTTGCAAGAAGATGAGCCTGTTCCGCTCGTGCTTGCTGCGCCGCCTGAGCAAATTGCATTTATGCCGATTCAGGCTATGCCAATGATCATGAGTGTTGATCCTGAAGTGAGGGCCGTCTTCGAGGAAGAGTCGGCACAGCTGATTCCTGAGTTGGGCACGGCACTACGCACTTGGGATAAGTCGCAAGTGCTGCGTACTTTGCATACCCTCAAAGGAAGTGCTAGATTGGTGGGCGAGCAATCATTGGCGCAGCGTGCCCACGATCTTGAATCGCAAATTGAGGCGATCAGCGACAAGCCAAACGATGGACAACTTGCTACGCTCTTGCAAGCGTATGACCAAATGGTCGCGCTGTCCATGCAGCAGCCAATACCGATCTTGAATCAAGCGGCCGAAGCGACGGCGCAACCTGCATTGGGGCAACCCTTTGTGGCCGTACCCAGTGGCGAGACGATACGCGTGCAATCGAACACGGTGGACCGGCTGGTCAATCAAACGGGTGAGCTCATGATTGCTCGCTCACGGATGGAAGCTGAGATGGCGAGATCGTTGCGCACTTTATCGGATATGGGCTTGCAAGTGCAACGCCTGCGTGATCAACTACGCGAGCTGGAGCTGCAAACAGAGTCGCAAATGCAATCTCGTCAAACGCAAGTCACTGATGCTGCCAATAGCTTTGATCCTCTCGAACTTGATCGCTTTACCCGCACACAAGAGATCACACGCTTCATGGCCGAAGCACTCAGCGATATGTCAACGTTGCAGCGCAGCTTGCAGCGCGGTCTCAACACAACGGAAGATGATTTGGCGGCTCAGCTGCGTCAGACGAGAGATTTACAGCGCAATTTGCTGCGCACGCGTATGGTGGAATTTGACTCTGCTGGTGAGCGTTTACATCGACTCGTGCGCATGACTAGTTTAGAGCTGGGTAAATCAGTCGATCTCACCATTCAAAACGGAAGACAAGAAATGGATCGCTTGGTGTTAGAGCGCATGCTGCCCGTGTTTGAGCATTTGCTGCGCAATGCCGTGGTGCATGGCATCGAACTACCCGCACAGCGAGAGGCTAAAGGCAAGCCGGCACAAGGTCGAATCACGATTCAACTCACCCAACAAAGTAATGATGTGATTGTGAGCTTGCAAGACGATGGAAGCGGCATAGATCAAGAAGCCTTATTGGCAAAAGCCCGTGCGCGCTTGGGACAGCCGCAGTTCATGGCTGATCCTGTCGAACTTATTTTTATGTCAGGGCTCAGCACAGCGACTGAGGTCTCCGAGTTGGCTGGACGCGGCATCGGGATGGATGTGGTACGCAGTCAAATATTCGCACTAGGTGGCCGTATCGAAGTTGCATCCACCCACGATACGGGCACATCCTTTAAGCTCATTTTGCCCTTGACCACGGCTGTCACGCAGATCGTGCTGGTACGTACTGGCGCACAAATGACGGGTGTTCCAGGTAATTTGGTCAACACGATTGTTCGCGTCAAGCCCGATCAAATCATGCAGGCAGGGCAGAGCAAATCATTTACGCATGCAGATCAAACGTATCCATTTTTTGGTCTCGGCCAATTGCTGCAATACAAATCTCAAGCGATTGAGATTGAGCAGCTAACGCAAAACGTGATCATTTTGCAAAGCGCGGGACAAATGATTGCGCTGCATGTGGACGAGGTGCTAGGTAATCAGGAGGTGATGGTTAAAAATTTGGGCGTGCAACTTGCCCAAATGCCTGGCCTCTCAGGCATGACAGTACTGCCGACGGGGCCTACCGTTTTAATCTATAACCCTGTTGCTTTGGCCGCCATTTATGGGCCAGGTCTAGTCGCCGACGCAGTCGCTACCGAGGGGGATATTCCAACAAATAGCACCGACGCTACTGATATCGCACTAGATAGCCCGCAAGCTCCCTTAGTGCTGGTTGTTGATGACTCCATCACGATGCGCCGTGTGCTACAGCGCTTGCTACAGCGTGAGGGTTATCGCGTAGCCGTAGCAGCCGATGGCAGGCAAGCTTTGGACACTCTGCGCCTAGAGCGTCCCGCTTTGGTGCTCTCGGATGTTGAGATGCCGCGCATGGATGGTTTTGAGCTTTTGCGCAGTATTCGCGCGTCCGACAAACTGAGCCATCTCCCCGTGGTGATGATTACCTCGCGTATTGCCGATAAACACCGCGATCATGCCAAAGAACTAGGCGCTAACGAATACTTGGGCAAACCGTATTCTGAGGATGAACTCTTGCAAGTGCTTGAGCGGTATGCCGCCAAAACAAACGCCCCGCCAGCGACCGTCTAAAATCGCGCATCTGCAAGTCAGATTGCCGCCGTAGTTCAATGGATAGAACGAGTGCCTCCTAAGCGCTAGATACAGGTTCGATTCCTGTCGGAGGCACCACCCTCAAGCGTTGTTACGCGCCGCGCAATTTAAACCGCTGAATCTTCCCAGTTGCCGTCTTAGGCAACTCCGTAATAAATTCAATTTGTCTTGGGTATTTATGCGGTGCAAGCTTTGACTTCACAAACCCTTGCAGTTCGCTATTGAGCGCATCACTCGTCGTTTGTCCCGCTTTCAAAACCACATAAGCTTTGGCGCGAGTCAATCCGTTGTCGTCCAATACCGCAACAACGGCTGCTTCTAGTACGCCAGCGTGCAACATGAGGGTGGACTCTACTTCAAACGGCGAGACGTACTGACCGCTCACCTTAAACATATCGTCACTACGTCCTGAATAGGTGTAATAACCATCCGCATCCCGCACATATTTGTCACCACTCTTAAGCCACGCACCTTGGAACGTTTCGGCGCTTTTATCGCGCCTTGTCCAATACATCAATGCCGCGCTTGGGCCATTGATATACAGGTCGCCCACTTCGCCATCTGCCACTTCGTTGCCAGCGTCGTCGCGTAGAGATAACTCATAGCCCGCGACCGCCTTACCTGTCGTGCCATAGCGAACATCGTCTGGGCGGTTCGAGAGGTACACATGCAGCATCTCGGTCGAGCCAATACCGTCCACAATTTGCACGCCAAAGTGCTTAGTGAAGCGTTCGCCAATGTCGCGCGGCAATGCCTCGCCAGCAGACGAGCACATGCGAAGTGCGACGCTCTCTTTGGCTGGCAGATTGGGCGCTGCTAGCATCCCCGCAAATCCCGTGGGTGCGCCAAAAAAGATAGTGGGCTTTGTGCCCGCAAGTGGTGCCGTAGCGCCCGTCCAGCGTTTAAACACAGCATCTGGCGTAGGTCGCTCGGCGGACAAGATAACGGTTGCACCCACGGATAGCGGAAACGTGAGTCCGTTCCCGAGGCCATAAGCAAAAAATAATTTGGCGGCAGAGAACAGCACGTCGGACTCTTGAATGTCCAGCACTGCTTTGCCAAAAAGCTCGGCCGTGTGATACGGATTAGCGTGCGTGTGTACCGTGCCTTTGGGCTTACCTGTGGAGCCAGACGAGTAGAGCCAAAAACCAATGTCCTCGGGGTGCGTATTCGCTGGGCTTGCCATGGGCT
Source organism: Comamonadaceae bacterium (assembly GCA_031430155.1). GTDB lineage: Bacteria > Pseudomonadota > Gammaproteobacteria > Burkholderiales > Burkholderiaceae_C > JASGCK01. The sequence goes on along the minus strand of JANPAY010000102.1, from coordinate 585 downwards.
CAGAGGCAATATCTAGAAAGGCTTGCGGGACGGACGTCATGGAAACCCATGTGTGCTGGACTTCGTGGGCTAATGCTTTGCCGAGCGCTTCGTTGAATACAGGCATCAACGCCTCCGAAACAATGGCAGCGCGAGAGCGGGAGTGCTCCAGCATGTACGCCAAATCATCCGATGGCAACAACGTATTGACGGCAACAGGCACGATGCCTGCGTACATGCAACCTAAAAATGCGACGGGCCAGTCCACGTTATCGTGCATCAAAAGAAACACACGTTCTTCGCGCCGCAGGCCAAGCTGGATAAGGTTTGCCGCTGTACGGCGTGCTTGCAACTCTAGCTCGCCATAGGTGAGCGTACGCGTATCGTCAATAAAGGCAACCTTGCTGGCGCGCACTTTATTCAGCTTAAAAAGATGATCGGCAAAATTGAAGGTACTTGTGTTCATAGCAACATTGTGCAGTGTTACGATCGCACCCTTATGAAGCAAATTGCAGATTCCCGCCATCCCTTCTTAGTCGCACTTGGCGAGCGCGTACGTGCGCTACGCGCCAAAATCGGCATCACTCGCAAGCAACTCTCCCAAGC
>JANPAY010000101.1:0-4842 GCA_031430155.1 Comamonadaceae bacterium | reverse complement strand
TTGGCGGTCGAGATGGAAGGCGCGGCGATTGCACAGGTTTGCGCGGATTATGGTGTTGCGTTTGCCGCCGTTCGGACGATTTCTGACCGCGCCGATGACGAGGCGCACGGCGACTTTTTGCAGTTCATTAAAACCACCGCCAGCCCTTATTCAGCGGCGATTGTGGCTGCGCTACTTAGTCAACTTACTTGAGCCAACCACGACGTCTGAAGTACCACATCGGCACCAAAGCGCTGGCAACCATGAGAGCAATGGCGGCTGGGTAGCCCCAAGCGGTATCGAGCTCGGGCATGTATTTAAAGTTCATGCCGTAGATGCTGGCAATCAAGGTGGGCGGCAGCAGCGCCACGCTGGCCACCGAGAAGATCTTGATGATCTTGTTTTGGTTGATGTTGATAAAGCCGACGGTGGCATCCATCAAGAAGTTGATCTTGTCAAACAAAAAAGCCGTATGGGAATCGAGTGAATCGATGTCACGCATAATTTGCCGCGCTTCTTCGTATTGTTCCGTACCCAGCATTTTGGTACGCATCATGAAGCTGAGCGCACGGCGCGTATCCATCACGTTGCGGCGGATGCGTCCGTTCATATCTTCTTGTCGTGCGATATTGCCCAGCACCACGCCAGCTATTTCGTCGGTCACATCGCCTGCCAGCACTTGCTTGCTGGTTTCTTCCAGCGCATCATGGATGCCCTCCAGTGTGTCAGCCGAGTACTCGGCATCAGCATCAAACAGCTTGAGCAGCACGTCTTTGGCATCTTCAATTAAGCCAGGCATGCGGCGTGCACGCAGGCGCAGCAGACGGAATACGGGCAGATCTTCCTCATGGATGGAGAACAGTACGCCCTTGCTTTTGAGCTCGGCGTTGTGTTGATTCAAGATAAAGGCGACGCGTACGGTGTGCGAAATTTCGTCGTCAGCAATCAAGAAGTCGGAGCGGATATGCAGATCGCCGTTATCTTCTTCGTAAAAACGAGCGGACTCTTCGATGTCCTCGTCCATCGCATCTTCAGGGATGGAGAGGCCAAAGTATTGCGCAACCCAGCGTTTTTCTTGGACGGTTGGAGACTCTAAGTCCACCCAAATAGGTTGGAACTTGGAGAGTTCCTCTAAAGATTCGATCTCTTCTTGGAAGAGGCGTCCGTTGGCGAGTGTAAAGATATTTAGCATGTGACTCGCCTCCTCGAAAACTAGGATTCTATGCCAAAGATATGACTTGCAAAATTTTCAAAACATGCGCAAAGTGAGGTCGTGCTTGCAAATGGTTTGTTGGCACGACGTTGGTCTTTCTCTATTTATTAGGAGCTTGCTATATGAGTCTCAGAATCAGTGGTCATCATCTTGAAGTTACTCCCGCCATCCAGGGCTATGTCAGCGATAAGTTTGCACGTATTAGTAGGCACTTTGACCAAGTGAGTGATATCATGGTTTTACTGAGTATTGAGAACGAAAAAGAAAAAGAGCGACGACAGAAAGCCGAGTGCAGCATCCATGTCAAGGGGCATGACTTCTTTGCAGAGACCGTGCACTCGGATTTGTATGCGGCTGTCGATTTACTAGTCGACAAGATGGACCACCAAGTGGCCAAGCACAAAACGAAAGTACAAAACCACCATCATGTGGCAGCAAAACGATTGATTGACGCGGAGGCCTGATCGAATACCATCTAGGGTGTGAATACCTCTCCTGCACTTATAGAAAAAATTGCGCCCTTACTGCTAACCCCCGACGCCTTGGTCACGCTCTCTTTGGAGGATGCCAAGACCGTTGCGGGTTACATGACCGTTTCTCAGCTTGAGCCGCAGACGGTTGTCTTTCGCGCCAATCAAACAGACGCCGCTAGCGATTACATGCTATTAGTTTTGGAGGGTGAAATCCTGATTGAAACCTTGAGTTCGGGCGATAGCACAGTCGTTGTCAATGTTTTAGGCAAGGGACATTTGATTGGTGAAATGAGCGTGTTGGACGGCACACCCAGATCTGCAACTTGCACAGCACAAACAGAAGTGGAAGTCGCACTGTTGACCCGGGTTCATCTAGAGCGAATCATAGATGAGCACCCCACCATTGCGGCTAGGTTTTTAATGGCGATTGCCAAACGATTGGCTGATCGTGTGCGACTGGGCAACCATAGACTATTGATGCTCAGCCAAGTGAACGAGGCGATGCGCGAAGAAATGAATGTTAAATCGCGGAAGCGACCGCACCGATTTATGACCGCTGCTGCTGTGTGATGTCACATTTAGAGACCATTTGGGCGGCCAAAGCGGCTAAACCACATCCCCAGACAAAAGACATCACCTATGCGCGTGAGCGCTGGACGACGCCAGACAACGATTTCATTGATATTGATTTTCTACATCGCGAATTGCCGCCTGATGCTAAAAGACCCCTTTGGGTCATGTTTCATGGGCTAGAGGGCTCTTCCCAAAGCCATTACGCACGTGCCTTTGCAAGGTATGCTCAAGAAAATAATATCAATTTTTGCGTGCCACATTTCAGAGGTTGCAGCGGCGAATTGAACCTTGCACCACGTGCGTACCATAGCGGCGATTTTGAAGAAATCGATTGGATTTTGCGTCGCTTGAAAGCCGAGCAAATCCACCTTGGGAATATGGGTGATGTCTATGCCATTGGTGTCTCGCTGGGCGGCAATGCCCTGATGCGCTGGGCGGGTGAGATGGGCGCTGCTGCGAATCCTATTGCCAAAGCTGCCGTGTCGATTTGCTCTCCGTTAGACCTGTACGCGAGTGGCATTCACATTGGACGAGGGCTCAATCGGCACATTTACACGCCCATGTTTTTGCGTACCATGAAACCGCGGGCGCTGCAAAAATTAGCGCAATACCCTAGACTTTTTGACTCATCAAAAATGTTGGCAAGTCGTGATTTGTACGAGTTTGATAATGTCTTTACGGCGCCACTGCATGGTTTTCAGTCTACAGAAGACTATTGGACACGTGCGAGTGCCAAGCCTCATTTAGCAAACATTCAAGTTCCCGCGCTGGCAATCAACGCGTTGAATGATCCATTTATTCCTCAAGACTCACTTCCCGTGGTCGGCAAAGTTGGCAACCACGTCAAACTGTGGCAACCACAGCACGGCGGGCATGTTGGCTTTGCCACCGCTTGCTTCAAAAACTTTCCTGGACATTTGCAAACCTTGCCGCAAGTGGTAGGCGAGTTTTTTAATGACGGAGCTGTGCCTCGTGGATGACATCGCACATGGATGATATTGTTAAGCAAGCGATGGCGAAGTGGCCTAATGTGCCACATTGTCACGGCTGGCTTGGGTTAGACGAGCGCGGCGACTGGTACATGCGTGATGATCGTGTGCAAGCTTTAGGGGGTTTTAAAGAGGCTTGCGAGCGCGGTGACAAAGCCGCCAAGGGCTCGCGACTGACACATGAAAAGCTGATCGCTTTTATTGAACGTAATTATTTAAGTGAAACAGACGCTGAAGGCGTGGCACATTGGTTTTTTCAAAACGGTCCGCAGCGCGTGTATGTTGAACTAGCCGCGACGCCTTATATCTGGCGGCTTGGCGCTGATTTTTCGATTGAATCGCACACGGGGCTGAAAACCAACTATCTGGCGTGTTCGCTAGACGAAGCGGGACGTGTTTATCTCACAACAGATTTAGGGTTTGGCTTGGTGCACACGCAAGATGTGCACATTGCCGCTGATGCGATTGACCAAGATGTTTGGTCGATCAGCTCTTAAAAATTTTATTTGGCTGCAGGTGCTGCCGCCGTTGCAGCGCGCTCTGGCACCGCAAACTTAGCACCAGCAGCATTGGCCATATAGACGACAGCGCGACCAATCTCCAGGTCATCAAAATCACCACCACCTTGTGCGCCCATGCTTCCTTTACCTTTTAGAGCAGAGGTTAGGAGTGCTTCATAGCCCTTGCTAATTCGTGTGCTCCAAGCGCTCTTGTCTTGGAACTTTGGCGCACCCGCAGCGCCAGCAGCATGGCATGCCACGCATTGGGCTTTATATATCTCTTCGCCTTGCTTCAACGGCGCGTTAGCGTCTTTAATTTCGACCGTACCCACTTTGGCAATGCGTTGTTCGACAGATTTACCAAGGTCAACCGCGCCAGCCACAGGTTTGAACTGGGTGCTCACCACATAGACCAAACCAATGATGCCAAACACGGGCACGACAAAGGAGTAAATGATCGCCAGCAAGAATTGTTTAGGTGTTTTAACCGGACCTGTGTGGTCTTCGGCGTGGTCGTTTGTGTTGTGGCTATCGTTGCTAGATGTGCTCATGACTGTCAATTCTCTTGATAAATGGGAAAAACTAACCTTCAATTATAAGGGGCATGCCCCTACAATCGGTAGCTGATAGTGTGCGGCTGTAGCTCAGTGGATAGAGTATTGGCCTCCGAAGCCAAGGGTCGTGGGTTCGATCCCCGCCAGCCGCACCAAGTTCCCTCTTGGCTTACGCCATAAACATACCGCCGTTCACGTGCAGCTCTTGCCCTGTGACGTAAGCTGCGCCGCTACTAGCCAAGTACGACACGGCTGCGGCAATATCTTCTGGCTTACCAAGTGCGCCTAGCGGAATCTGACCAAGCAGCGCTTTTTTCTGTTCTTCGCTCAATCCCGCGGTCATATCCGTTTGAATGAAGCCGGGTGCTACGCAGTTCACCGTGATATTGCGCGAGCCTAGCTCGCGTGCCAGTGCGCGCGTCATGCCCGCTACGCCCGCTTTGGCGGCTGCGTAGTTGGCTTGCCCTGGATTGCCCGATGCGCCCACCACGCTGGTGATGCTGATGATGCGTCCCATGCGCTGCTTCATCATGGGGCGAATGGCGGCGCGCGATAACCTAA
>JANPAY010000100.1:0-12665 GCA_031430155.1 Comamonadaceae bacterium | reverse complement strand
CACGATGGCGCATCTTACCGTCTGCCAAGAACTCAACGTAAAAATGGTGATTGGCACAACGGGTTTTAGCGATGCCGAGAAAGCCGCCATTGCGGCGGCTAGCAAAAACATCGCCATCATGATGGCACCCAACATGAGCGTTGGTGTCAACGTGACGCTCAAGCTGTTAGAGATGGCCGCTAAAGCCATGAGCACGGGTTACGACATCGAAATTATTGAAACCCATCACCGTCATAAAGTGGATGCGCCATCTGGCACGGCGCTCAAAATGGGGGAAGTCATCGCGGGCGCTTTAGGACGTGATCTCAAAGGTCACGCCGTATTTGCACGGGAAGGCATTACAGGTGCTCGCGATCCACAATCCATTGGATTTTCTGCCATTCGCGGTGGAGACATTGTGGGCGATCACACCGTCATGTTTGCTGGCATCGGTGAGCGCATTGAAATTACCCACAAGTCATCTAACCGCGAAGGTTATGCATTAGGTGCCCTGCGTGCTGTGCGTTATTTAGCAACGCAAAAAACGGGTATGTCCGACATGTTTGACGTCTTGGGTTTGAAGTGAAACTCTACATCGGCAACAAAAACTATTCGTCGTGGTCGATGCGTCCATGGGTGTTGCTCAAGCAAGCAGGCATTCCGTTTGAAGAGATCAAAGTCTTATTCGACTCGTTTGCGCCAAGTTCCAATTTCAAAAAAACGATGCTTCTAGTCAACCCACGTGGGCAAGTGCCCGTGTTAGTGGATGGCTACTTCACCGTCACCGATACGCTAGCGATTGCCGAGTATTTGGCTGAGAGCTTCCCGGAAATGAATCTTTGGCCTAAGGACAAAGTCGCAAGAGCCAAAGCACGCATGGCCTGCGCTGAAATGCACTCGGGGTATGCGGCATTGCGCGGCCATTGCATGATGAATATCGAAGCCAGTTTGCCGCACATCGGGCAGCTCGTGATGCGCGACAAGCCTGCCGTAGTTGCCGATGTGGCACGTGTAGAAGCCTTGCTGAGCGGGCTTCTCGAGGCCTATGCCCATACGCATCCAGATGGCATGCTGTTTGGCGCATTCTCTATCGCGGATGCGTACTTTGCACCAGTTGTGATGCGTTTTAAAACGTACGCCCTGCCCGCTAGCACCGCTGTTGCCGCGTACATGGATCGCCTCTGCGCCATGCCAGGCGTAGCCGCGTGGATAGCCGATGCACTGGTGGAAAACGAGTTCCGTGATTTTGAAGAGCCGTATCGGCTGACTCGCTAAAAGCAAAAACGCGGATGAAAACATACCTCGTCGGCGGCGCGATTCGGGATGCGCTACTGGGTTTAGAAGTCAAAGATCGCGACTGGGTCGTCGTAGGGGCGTCTCCGCAGGCCATGCTGGATATGGGCTACCAGCCGATTGGCAAAGACTTTCCTGTCTTTTTAAATCCCAAATCGCACGAGGAATACGCCCTCGCCCGCACCGAACGCAAAACCGCCAAGGGCTACCACGGCTTTGCGTTTTATGCGGACGAAGACGTGACGCTAGAGCAAGACCTGAGCCGCCGCGACTTAACTGTGAACGCCATGGCTCAAGACGCGGATGGCAGCCTCATCGACCCGTATCACGGACAGCGTGACATCCAGCAAAAAGTGCTGCGTCACGTCACCCTCGCTTTTCGCGAAGACCCTGTGCGCATCCTCCGTGTGGCAAGGTTTGCGGCGCGGTTTGTTGATTTTTCCATCGCCCCCGAGACCATGGTTTTAATGCGCGGCATGGTCGCTAATGGCGAAGCGGATAGTTTGGTTGCCGAGCGCGTGTGGCAAGAGATTGCAAAAGGCTTGATAGAAGCCAAGCCGTCTCGCATGTTTGAGGTTTTGCAAGATTGCCATTTACTGCAAAAGATTTTGCCAAGCCTTGCAAATAACCAAGCCGCGATGCAAGCCCTTGATTTAGCCGCCCTGCAGCGCTATTCGCTTGCCGTGCGCTTTGCCACATTGCAATTGCCCACTCCATCACTCAAAGCGCCAAGCGATTGCACCCAGCTTTCGCAAGTGGTAACCAAACTTTTGAATGGCTACAAAGCCAATTTGAACGCGGAGCAGACGTATGAATGTCTCGAGCGAGGCGACGCCATTCGTCAGCCAGACCGTTTTGCTTTAGCGGTGCAAGCTTTTGAATGCCTGCAATCTGAAACGCCTACAAAGCCTTTAAAACTTGCTCTAGAGGCCATACTGGCTGTGGCTTCCGAGCCCATTGCCCAGCAAGCCTTGCAAGATGGACTCTCAGGAGCGCAAGTTGGCGAGTTGATTGCAAGAGCGCGGATTGCGGCTATCGCAGCGCTCTAGAATGCAAATGCACCGCCTCCACCAGCGCACTCACATGCTCAGGCGGCGTGAACTGGCTAATCCCGTGACCCAGGTTAAAGACGTGCCCCGTACCGCGTTTGGACGCATCTGTATGCGGTTTGCCAAAACTATCCAGCACGCGTTTGACTTCCGTTTGAATCGCGGCTGGCGGTGCAAACAAAATGTTCGGGTCGATATTGCCTTGGAGTGATTTATTCGCACCAACGATCACTCTGGCTTTGCCCAGATTCATCGTCCAATCTAAGCCAAGGACGTCGCAGTCCAAATCTTTCATCTCGTCCAGCCACAGCCCACCGCCCTTGGTGAACACTAGGCGCGGCACCACGTTACCGTTTGTATCCGTTCGCTTGAGCCCTGCCAACACTCGCTTCGTATATGCCAAACTAAACGTCTGGAATGCGCCATCCGCCAACACACCGCCCCACGAGTCAAACACCATCACGGCTTGTGCGCCTGCATCAATCTGGGCGTTGAGATAAGCTGCCACGCTGTCAGCGTTAATGGCAAGAATACGGTGCATCAAATCGGGACGCGCGTACATCAACGACTTCACATGGCGATAGTCGTCCGAGCCTTTGCCTTCAACCATGTAGCAAGCCAGCGTCCATGGGCTGCCCGAAAAACCAATCAGCGGCACGCCTTTGTTCATGCGTAGCGCCAGCGAATTGCGGATTGAGCGCACAGCATCAAAAACATAGCGCAGCTTGTCCATATCAGGCACAGCCAGCTTGGCAACCGAAGCTTCGTCTCGCACATGATGCGCAAAGCGCGGGCCTTCACCCTCGGCAAACGTCAGGCCAAGCCCCATCGCGTCTGGCACGGTGAGGATGTCGGAGAACAAAATCGCCGCGTCCAGCGGATACCGATCCAGCGGCTGCATCGTCACTTCGGTTGCAAACTGTGGATTAGTCGCCAGCCCCATAAAACTACCCGCCGTAGCGCGCGTAGCGCGGTACTCAGGTAAATAACGCCCCGCCTGACGCATCAACCAAACAGGGGTATAGGGCGTGGGCTTGCCAAGACAAGCATCTAAAAATGTCGTATTCATATGCAAAAACTACAGAGTGCCGTAGCTGTGAAGCCCACTCAAAAACATATTCACACCCAAAAATGCAAACGTGGTCACCAAGAGCCCTATCACTGCCCACCAAGCCGCAAAAGAGCCGCGCAGCCCTTTAACCAAGCGCATGTGCAACCAAGCCGCATAGTTCAACCAGACGATTAGCGCCCAAGTCTCTTTCGGGTCCCAGCTCCAATACCCACCCCACGCCTCTGCCGCCCAAAATGCACCCAACACAGTGGCAATGGTGAAGAAGGCAAAGCCCACCGCGATTGCCTTGTACATGAGGTCGTCCATGACTTCTAGCGTGGGCAACGTCGCCATTACATACGAATTAGGAAACCGCTTTTTGAGCAAGTACGCCACAGCCACCATGGCTGACAGTGCAAACGTTCCGTAGCCAATAAAGTTGGCGGGAACATGCACCTTCATCCACCAGCTCTTGAGCGCAGGTACTAACGGCTGAATATCAGATGCATCGCGCACAAAGGTATACCAAAGCAGGAAGCCCACAGCGGCGCTGACCACCAGCATGACAAACGCGCCCAGCGTCTTTGTTTTGTAAATCTCTTCGTAATAAAGATAGAACAGCGTCGTTAGCCAGCAAAACAGCACAAAGACTTCATACAGATTCGAGACTGGGATGTGCCCAATGTCGGCACCAATCAAATAGCTCTCGTACCAGCGCACCATCATGCCCACCAGCGCGGCCATCACAGCCACCCACGCCATCTTGGAGGCAATGTTGGCAAAGGCAGTCGCCTGCGATCTAACTAGCAACCCCAGCCAATAAAACAACGTACTCAAGAAAAACAACACGCACATCCACATGATGGCGGTTTGGCTAGCTAAAAAATATTTCAGCATGAAGGCCGTGTTCGCTCTAGGCAACTGCCCTGCGTAAATCCAAATCGACCACAGCGAGAGCGCAGCAACGGAAACAGCTAGCAAGCGAACGGGACGCCAAAACCAAGCCATCGCCACCAAAGCAGGGACAGCGCACACCAGGATACCCACTTCGTAGTAGTCCATGTAGGCGACGTAGCGCGACAAAGCAAAGACAGCGCCCGCCAAAACCAGCGCCGCAAAGAGCCAATCAAATAGGCTGCGTTTGAAATATGTGTTCATGCACCCAAGTTTAACGACTAGAGGCACTCACTCGGCCTGAGCCAAACGCATCCGCTCACGGCTATTCGTCAAGTGCAGCCGAGCAGCAGCCCTGGCAGATTCCGCATCTTGTCGTACAACTGCCTGATAAATCGTTTCATGCTCTTGATTCACACGACTCAAATAAGCGGGCATTTGTACGCTTATTTTTTTTGCCACAGCCAGTCTGGTGCGCGGAATAATGCTCGTTCCCAAGTGACTCATCAAATCAACAAAATAGCGGTTATGCGCCGCTTGCGCAAGCAGTAGATGAAACTGGAAATCAGGCGCAACGGTGTTGCCAAGCGATTGATTAAAGGTTGATTTTTTAGATGTTTTTTCAACCACATTTTGTTCAAATTCATCAAGCACCGCCCTCATCGCCTTGAGTTGCTCAGGCGTACGACGTAGCGCCGCCAAACCAGCACATTCCACCTCAATCCCCAAGCGAAACTCTAGCGCCGTCTGGACATCGCCATCGCTGATCATAGGCACGCCACTCACACGAAACCGGCTATTGGCGGGTGGCTCCAGCACAAAAGTGCCGATGCCGTGGTGCGTCTCCACTAAACCCGCCGCCTGTAGTTTAGAAAGCGCCTCACGCACGACCGTTCGGCTCACACCAAAAGTTTGCATGATGCTCATTTCGGTGGGTAATTTGTCACCCGTTTTTAGCTGCTTTAGCGCGACTTGCTGCGTGAAGGCATCCACCAAGGTTTGGGTCAGACTACGGGATTTGGTCATGGTTTTTACTGATATAAAGAAAATAATAATGTTGTATGATGACTAGAGGATAACCCAAATTATGAAGCCATTTCAAAAAATTTTACTCACTGGCGCTGCTGGCGGTCTTGGCAAAGTGCTACGCCAAAGTTTAGCCGCACACACCGAAACCCTGCGCCTATCCGACGTGTCGAGCATGGGCGCTGCAGCCGCTTTTGAGGAGATCATCTCTTGCGATCTAGCCAATAAAGCCGAGACCATCGCCTTGGTCAAAGACGTGGATGCGATCGTGCATTTTGGCGGCGTAGCGACCGAGCATTCGTTTGAAACGGTACTAGGTGCCAACATCAGCGGCGTCTTCCATATCTACGAAGGTGCAAGAATCCATGGCGCAAAACGAGTTATCTTTGCCAGCTCGAATCACGCCATCGGCTTTCACAAGCAAGGCGACGTGATTGATTCCGATTGCTTGCTCCGCCCCGACAGCTACTACGGCCTATCCAAAGCCTATGGCGAGAACCTGGCTCAGTTTTATTTCAACCGCTATGGCATCGAGACTGTCAGCCTGCGCATTGGCTCATCTTTCCCCGAACCACATGACGCACGGATGCTCGTTACTTGGCTCTCTTTCCGCGATTTGTCCGAACTTGTGCGATGCGCACTCGTTGCGCCCAACGTCGGTCACACCATCATTTATGGGGCATCCGATAACCGCGATAAGTGGTGGGACAACAGCAAAGCTGCTCATCTTGGCTTTGTACCGCAAGACAACACCGAACAATGGCGCGCTTCCCGCGAAGCTATGCCAGTATTGGCCTTAACCGATCCTACCAAGATGTATCAAGGCGGTGGATACACCAAGATGGGACCATTCAATTAGTTTCCGAGTTCATTTTTTTGATTTTTCTTTTTATTTTTTTAGGAGTTCATCATGTCATTCAAACTACTTTCCAAAATTGCCATCGCCACTTCACTGGCATTGGGCATCGCCGCGCAAGCGACTGAGTTTCGCTCGGCGGATACGCACCCAGATGGCTACCCGACCGTCGAAGCAGTCAAGTTCATGGGCAAGCGTTTGGCTGAGCTGACTAACAACAAGCACTCGATCAAGGTCTACCCTGCATCTGCTTTGGGGCAAGAAAAGGACTCGATTGAGCAAACCAAAATTGGCGCGCTCGCCATGACCCGCGTCAACATCGGCCCCATGAATAATATCTGCGCCGAGACGCAAGTGCCGACGTTGCCCTTTCTCTTTCGCTCCAAAGAGCACATGCGTCACGTACTCGACGGTGCGATTGGCGACGAGATCCTTGCCTCTTGCGCACCGCAAGGCTTTATTGGTCTCGCCTACTACGACAGCGGCGCACGCTCCATCTACACGGGTAAAAAACAGATCAAATCCTTTGCAGATGTGAAGGGTATGAAGATTCGCGTACAGCAATCCGATTTGTGGGTATCGCTCTTGGAAGCGATGGGTGCCAACGCAACACCTATGCCGTATGGCGAGGTGTACACGGCCTTGAAGACGGGACTGATTGATGGCGCAGAAAATAACTTCCCAAGCTACGACAGCGCCAAGCATTTTGAAGCGGCCAAGTACTACGCCATGACCGAGCACTCGATGGCTCCCGAGGTGCTGATCTTCTCCAAACGCACATGGGATACGCTGACACCAGATGACCAAAAAGCGCTGCGCCAAGCGGCTAAAGAGTCTGTCGTTTACATGCGCAAGCTCTGGGATGAAAAAGAAATCGCTTCGCAAAAACTCGTAGTGGCTGGTGGCGCGATCATCACGCAAGTTGACAAAGCCCCGTTCCAAGCCGCTATGAAACCTGTGTACGACAAGTTTGTCAAAGATGACAAACTCAAATCACTCGTTAAGCGCGTGCAAGATACAAAGTAAGCATGGACACCTATTCCCGAATCTGTCAAACCTTATCCACTTGGTGCATGCGCCTTGGCATTGCAGGTCTCATCCTGCTGATTACCTGCGTCACTTGGCAAGTCTTTGGTCGCTATGTGATGAATAACACCCCCACTTGGGCGGAAACGCTCTCGTTGGTGCTGGTGCTGTATGTCACCATGTTTGGCGTGGCGGTCGGGGTGCGGGATGCAGGTCACATCGGGCTAGAGAGCTTGCTGGTATTGGCTCCCGACAAGGTGCGTATCAAAATGGAGTACCTGATTCACGCGCTGGTGCTGTTGTTTGGCGTGGTGATGTTTTGGCAGTGCCTAGAGCTCGCCAAATCAGTATGGGCTTACGCACTACCGACATTGCCTATATCTGAAGGCTGGCGCTATGTGCCTGCCTGCATCGCAGGTGTGCTGATCGTGATGTTCAGCTTGGAACATATTTTGAACATGGCCACTGGTCGCGAAGTTGAAAGCAATTAATCATGGCCATCCCACTCATCATTCTGTGTGTCTCTTTTTTTGGCTTGTTGCTACTGGGCGTACCCGTCGCATTTGCCATTGGCCTCTCCTCACTCGCGACGCTTTTATATGAAGGCTTACCCCTTGCGGTTGGTTTTCAGCAAATGACCTCGGGCATGAACGTCTTCTCGTTCCTCGCCATTCCTTTCTTTATCTTTGCGGGTGAACTGATGTTGCACGGCGGTATTGCCGACCGCATTGTCGATTTTGCTAAATCGCTAGTAGGCCATGTTCGTGGCGGCTTGGGGATGAGTAACGTGGTCGCCTGCACACTGTTTGGTGGCGTCAGCGGTAGCCCTGTGGCTGATGTATCGGCCATGGGCGCAGTGATGATTCCAATGATGAAAAAAGAAGGTTACGACGCGGACTATGCCGTGAACGTCACGACCCATGCCGCATTGGTCGGAGCCTTGATGCCCACCTCGCACAACATGATTATTTACACGCTGGCCACAGGAGGCAAGGTGTCGATGGCGGCGCTGATTTTGGCGGGTATCTTGCCCGTCATCATCTTGACGGTCTGTAACTTAGTAGCAGCGTATGCAGTCGCCGTCAAGCGCGGCTACCCCGCCGGCACCTTCCCAGGCTGGTCGATCGTTGCACGCACGTTTGCGGCGGCGTTGCCAGGTCTTTTCATCGTTGTCATCATCTTGGTCGGTATTTTGAGTGGTGTGTTTACAGCCACCGAATCCGCTGCGATTGCTGTCATCTACGCGCTGGGACTCACGATCTTTTTGTACAAAAGCCTGACGACAGACAAGTTCCTCAAAGCCGCCAGCAAGGCCGTGAAGACCACGGGCATTGTGCTACTCTTGATTGGAATCTCTAGCATGTTTGGCTACCTCATTAGTCTGTATGGCGTCGCCGAACTCACGGGACAAGCCTTATCCAGCGTGACTTCCCAGCCATGGCTCATCTTTTTACTCGTCAACGTGATTCTGTTTGTGCTGGGCACATTTTTAGATATGGCCGCCACCATCTTGCTGTGCACACCTATCTTCTTGCCTATTTGCCAAGCCTACGGCATGAGCTCTGTTCAGTTCGGTATGGTGATGCTGATTAACTGTGCGCTGGGTCTCAATACACCACCTGTAGGAACCACGCAGTTTGTCGGCTGCGCCATTGGCGGCGTGTCGGTCGGTACGGTAATGAAAACCATTTGGCCGTTTTATGGCGCATTGATCGCAGCATTATTTTTGGTCACCTATGTGCCCGCGTTTTCGCTCTGGTTGCCTAATTTGGTTTTGGCGAAGTAAACAGAACGAGAACCAAATGAAGACACTGCTACCACTGGCAATGATTGCCCTGCAAGCCATATCCAGCGTGGCCTACAGCCAGGCCAGCTCTTCCACTTACCCCAATCGCCCTGTCACCCTCGTTGTGCCCTTTGCCCCTGGTGGTGGCACGGATATTGGTGCTCGTCTCATTGCCAACAAGCTCACACAAAAATGGGGGCAATCCGTCGTCGTCGATAACAAGGGCGGTGCGGGCGGCGTGCTCGGCGCGGACATTGTGGCGAAGGCCAAGGCGGACGGCTACACGCTTTTATTTGGCAACGTGGGCACGCAGTCCATCAATCCTGCGCTCTACAAAAAACTGCCATACAACTTTGAGACCGCTTTCGCGCCCGTGTCGCTGGTAGCCGAGTTGCCGTTCTTTTTAATGACCAGTCCCAGCTTCGCACCCAAGACAGTGAAAGAACTGGTCGTTTACGCCAAAGCTAATCCAGACAAAGTGACTTACGCCAGCTCAGGCAACGGTGGTTCGCCACATTTATCAGCTGAAGTTTTCTCCGCCATGGCAGGTGTCCGTATGACGCACGTGCCCTACAAAGGCGGCGGCCCCGCCATGAACGACCTCATGGCGGGACACGTCAATATTTTGTTTGCGTCGGTGCTGGAGTCCATCGGATTCATTCAAACGGGCAAATTGAACGCACTTGCCGTCACCACCAAAGCCAGATCGAGCACAGCGCCAAACGTGCCCACCATTGCTGAAGGCGGCATGGATATGGGTCTGGCGGGCTATGAGTCAGGTTCGTGGATCGGCATACTCGCGCCCACTGGCACACCGCAGGCCATCATTAACAAAATTGCTGCTGACGTAAAAGAAGCCGTACAGCAAGCCGACACCAAAGAAGCATTTAGCAAGCAAGGTGCCAACCCTATTGGGTCTACCCCTGCTCAATTTAAGCAACTCATTGACTCCGACCTGAAGCGATATGCCAGAATCATTCAAGAGAAAAATATTTCGATTGATTGATGGCTACGCCGCGCTATGACGACTAAAAAAACCTACTCAGAACTACGCTCCGCCCGTTGGTTCGCTCCTGACGATGTTCGCTCTTTTGGTCACCGCTCGCGCGTGATGCAGCTAGGCTATGGTCCTGCGGATTGGGTGGGCAAGCCCGTCATCGCCATCCTCAATACTTGGTCAGATTTAAATTCCTGCCATGGGCATTTCAAACAGCGCGTCGAAGACGTGAAGCGGGGCGTGCTGCAGGCAGGTGGTTTCCCGCTGGAGTTCCCTGCGCTGTCGCTGGACGAGCCCACCATGAAGCCGACAACCATGCTCTATCGCAACTTACTCGCGATGGAGACGGAAGAGCAAATTCGCTCGCACCCGATTGATGGTGTCGTGCTGATGGGTGGCTGCGACAAGACGACGCCCGGGCTCATCATGGGCGCGATGTCGGCTGGCGTACCGTTTATCTATTTACCTGCGGGGCCTATGCTTCGCGGTAATTGGCGCGGCAAGCCGTTGGGTTCTGGCTCGGACACTTGGAAGCTGTGGGACGAGCGCCGTGCGGGCAAACTCACCACTGAGCAATGGACGGAAGTAGAAGGCGGCATTGCGCGTAGCCACGGTCACTGCATGACGATGGGCACAGCCAGCACCATGACGGGCATTGCCGAGGCCTGCGGCTTTACGCTCCCTAACGCGTCCAGCATTCCTGCCGTCGACTCCAATCACATTCGTATGTCGGCGGATTGCGGACGGCGCATCGTCGATATGGTGTGGGAAGACTTGACGCCCGCCAAGCTACTCACGCGCCAAAATTTTGAAAACGGCATCACCATCGCGATGGCGATGGGCTGCTCGACCAATGCCATCATCCATTTGATTGCGATGTCGCGCCGCGCGGGAGAGCACTGTTCAGTTAGTTTGGACGACTTCGACACTGCGAGCCGAAAAGTCCCTGTGATTGCGAACATCAGACCAAGCGGCGATACCTACTTAATGGAAGACTTTTATTACGCAGGCGGCCTTGGCGGGATGATGACACGGCTCACCGATCACTTGCACTTGGACACGATGACCGTGAGCGGCGTGACTTTGAAAGAAACACTCAAAGATGCCATGGTGCACAACGACGATGTGATTCGCCCCTTGAGCAATCCCATCTACGCGGAAGGCGCACTGGCTGTGCTTCGCGGCAATATCGCCCCTGGTGGTTGCGTGATCAAACCATCGGCTTGTGCGCCAAAATTCTTCAAGCACACAGGCCGTGCGCTTGTGTACGACACCTACGAAGCGCTTAAAAAAGACACCGCCAACTTAGAGCTTGATGTCACAGAAGACGACATCCTCATCCTGCGAAACTACGGTCCGCAAGGCGCTGGCATGCCCGAGTCGGGGATGCTGCCCATCCCGCTAAAACTCGTCAAGCAAGGCGTGAAAGATATGATCCGCATCTCGGACGCACGCATGAGCGGCACCAGCTATGGCGCGTGCATCTTGCACGTCAGCCCCGAAGCGGCGATTGGTGGGCCACTGGCGCTCGTCAAAACTGGCGACACGATTACCGTGGATGTGAACGCTAGAACGATCAATTTAAATGTCTCAGAAGCGGAATTATCTGCCCGCCAAGGCATATGGGATAAGGCTTCCAGCAGTATCAAACCACGCTGGGAGCGTGGCTACGGCTTCATGTTTAAAAAGCACGTAATGCAAGCCGATACGGGTTGCGACTTCGACTTTTTAGAAACGAGTTTTGGTGCGGCTGTGCCTGAGCCTGATATTCATTAAACCATTGACCAAAGGAGTTGCTCGATGAAATTATTTTTTGTAAAAAATTCATTGGCGCTTTTTTTGGCAGTTCTTGCGATGTCCGTGCAAGCTCAAACCAACACTCGACCTTCGGTCACTATGCAAGACACAAACCGAGTCATTCCAGCAGGCGCCTTGGATGCAGTAATCAAACCGTTTCTACGCTTAAAGTTTTCGACTGAAGTTATTACTTGGAATGGTGGTGCAAATCTTGAAAATACAATTTTTAAGCCCAACAGTTCTTCTGGCCCCTTTCCTTCTATTGTGCTGGTGCCTACATGCGGCGGCACTGTTGGTCGACCTGAAATTGCCGAGCGCACGAAAGAATTTTTAGACGCAGGTTATCTTGTTCTGATTTTAGAAAATTACAAACCGCGTGGACAGCGCAGCTGTCGTAATAACGTCGTCACAGGCGCACTCGTCTGGCGTGACATCATCGACGCACTCACACATTTGCACACCTTAAAAGAAGTCGATAAAAATCGAATCTATCAAGTTGGATATTCAATGGGAGGATTTTCAGCCGCTGCTTTATCAAGTCAAGCCATTAATGCGTACTTTGACAATCCGCTGCGTTTCCGTGCTTCAGTCGGTTGGTATGGCTCATGTGCGCAGCAAGAATCAGCTGGTGGGAGAGTGTCTTATTTATTGCGTGCTGATATGTCGCATCCCGTACTCATGCTAATGTCTGAAGCCGACAAAGAAACACCCGTAAGACCTTATTGTTTTCCGTTGCTTGATGAATTGAAAGCTGCTGGCAAGCCTATTGAATGGCATTTGTACGACAAGGCGACACACTCTTGGGATGATCGCAAAGGTTACACCTTACCTGATAACGGATTTGGTGAGGCAGTGGCTAACGTCTTTGATGCCGCTACAACTTCTGATGCCACGAAGCGCACGCTAGAATT
>JANPAY010000099.1:0-2284 GCA_031430155.1 Comamonadaceae bacterium | reverse complement strand
GGTGATAGCCACTTTGGTGGCGGGTTATTACAACGCCAACGCGTCGCTCTACCGTTTTGCTGCACCCGAACTGGTGGGCAGCAATTACAAAGAAAAAGCAATTTCGTGGGTGATGGCGGGCGGCATTATTGGTGCAGTGCTCGGGCCCAATCTTGCGCAGTGGACTCGCTCGGGTGACTTTGCTGGTATGGCTTTGACCAACTTTGTCGGCAGCTATTTGGCACTCGCCGTGGTGGCACTTATCGGCCTTGCGCTGATTTCCAACATTACCTTTCCACCACTCAGCGGCGGTGCCAAGCAACAAGGTCGCACCGTATGGCAGCTCGCCAAACAACCCGTGTTTGTGATTGCTATTTTGTGCGGCGCACTCGGCTTTGGCGTGATGAATCTGCTAATGGCCTCTACGCCCATCGCCATGCAAATTTGCGGCCTCACCTTCGACAAAACCGCACTGGTGCTGGAGTGGCATGTGCTCGGAATGTTTGTGCCCAGCTTCTTTACGGGCAACCTGATCAAACGCATTGGCGTGCTGCCCGTGCTGTGGATGGGCGTGGCGCTCAACCTCGTTTGTGTGGCGGTGGCTTTGAATGGTATCGAACTGCACAACTTCCTCATTGCGCTGTTGGCGCTAGGCGTGGGCTGGAACTTCTTGTTTGTGGGCGGCACGACCTTGCTGACCCGCGCCTATCTGCCCGAAGAACGCACCCAAGCCCAAGCCGCCATGGACACCTGTGTGTTCGCAACCCTTGCGCTATCTAGCTTGGCGTCGGGCGTGCTGCTCAACACCCAAGGCTGGACGTGGCTGAACTGGGCATCGCTGCTGCCAATTGGCGTTTGCGCCGTGGGGTTGGTTTGGTTATCCAAAAATACAGCCAAATGAACTATTGGTAGGTATAATAACCACCATGAATAGTCGCCAAATCATCAAAAAATTGGAGTCTGAAGGTTGGTTTTTGCATCGCGTCAAAGGCTCACATCATCATTTCAAGCATCCGACAAAAGTAGGCTTGGTGACAGTCAAACACCCTGACGGCGATATTCCAATTGGTACGCAGCACAGCATTGAAAAACAAGCAGGTTGGCGTTAATTTAAGGAGTCATAAAAATGAAATTTCCAGTCGTACTTCACACAGATGATGGCATTCGTTACGGCGTCACCGTACCCGATTTAGCAGGCTGCTTTTCGGCAGGTGATGATTTGGATGATGCGCTTAACAGCGCTCGCGAAGCGATTGAGTCACACGTTGAAATTTTGCTCGAAGACGGTCACGATATTCCAAAATGCCACCCATTAGCGATGCATCAAAAAAATACTGACTACGCAAATGGGGTGTGGGCGCTAGTCGATGTGCCAGTAGAGAAATATTTTGGTGCTGCGGAAAAAATCAACATCACAATTCCTAAACGACTATTGGTTCAAATTGACACTTGCGCGAAGGCAAGAGGTAAATCGCGCAGTGGCTTCTTAGCTGAAGCTGCAAGGCACGCGCTGGGCTGAACTAGGCATCAATGCTGCCCATTGGCGCTTGCGCGGCGGGCTTGGTTTATTTGGGGCAGCAAAAAAAGTGAGAGAGATGATGACAGAAGCCAAAAAAATTACGGATGGCTCATCCGCTACGGCTGAGTCACTGGTGACACAGCTTGTACAAACAAAAAAGACAGAGCAACTTAGTCGCCAAGAGATAGTCAATCAATGTATGCAGGGTTGGAACGAGTTTGCAGATGAACATGGCTCGTTTGCAGACGAATATCGTGCGTTCTAATAAGCGCTGTTCCCACGAACCAGCTGGGCGAATGAGTTGCAAAGCTTAAAGACTCTTTACTCGAGCTTGGAGGTGATGCGGACGTCATCAACGTTGAAACAATCGAGACTCACTATTGCTATGCAGGGAAAGATTTTTGGAGTTCCTGAATACAACGCACCGTGAGCTTCTTTTTAATCTGTGCGGCATCTAGCTGCATACTCTCGTATTGCGGCGTACCAGGCTCTACGTAACCAATTGGGCCATCTGCAGTTTCAATAAAACCAAAATAATTAAAAAACTCAATTAGCTGGATTAATTGTGCAGGGCGAGTAATCGACCAGTCAGACTCTAGTGACGGCAAAATCACTGAAAACACGCGATGCCTAACAGCTTCCTCTATCACGCGACCAGTTTTGTACAGATACATAACAGTTTCGCGTACGAATTCAACAGGAGGATTTATCAATTGATACGGCCTGACTATGTAATGCTGAAAACGAGACACATCTATAGGGCGAATCACTGCAGCGTGGTGCGCA
>JANPAY010000098.1:0-2417 GCA_031430155.1 Comamonadaceae bacterium | reverse complement strand
AACGGCTGCGCCCGCCCCCACCAAAAGCGCCCCAGCAAGTCCTGGCCCTTGCGTAAACGCCACCACATCTACGCTAGACACTGGCCTGCAAGCCTTATCCAGCGTGGCTTGCAGCAGAGGCAATACGCGCCTGATGTGATCGCGACTCGCCAGCTCGGGCACTACGCCGCCGTAGGGTTGGTGCATTTTGATTTGGCTGTGCAGCTCGTCCGCCAATAGCACAGGCGGCGCATTACCCAGCACTTCGACGAGTGCCACGCCAGTCTCGTCGCAAGAGGATTCAATACCAAGAATTAGCATGTCACGCCCACATTGGCACGGCTAGAAGCCTTGTTGGATGTGGCTTGCAGGGCATCTTTTAATTGGGCGAGTACATCATCCCAGCCACTATCCGTAGTTTGCCTGAAAATGCGCATCCCCACGGGATACCACGGCGAGTCGTCTCTGTCGTTCAACCAGCGCCAATCGGTCTCCACGCGCGGAATCATCACCCAGCAAGGCACGCCTAGCGCTCCTGCTACGTGCACGATGGCCGTATCCACGCTGATGACGAGATCGAGTTCGCTGACCAGTGCTGCGCCACCTTCAAAGTCTGTCATTTGTGAGCCCCACTCGTGTAGCGGTTGATCGCTTGGCGGGGACGCCGCTTCTAACGCCGCTTCGCCGGTTTGTAAGCTGACAAAAACGACATTTGGTACATCCCACAGGGGACGCAGCACCGCTAAGTTAGCCAGCGAACGGTTGTGGTCGTTTCCGTGCGTAGGGCTACCCCGCCACGTAATGCCCACTTTCAATGTCTCCACTGGCAATTCTTGCTGGATACGTGCCCGCCAAGCCATACGGGCTGTGGCCTGCGCCGTAATGTACGGGATGGGTGCGGGCAAGTTATCCAGCGTGATGCCCAGCACATGGGGCAAGCTTTGGCCGTAACACCAATAGTCCATTGGCGGCCAAACGTCATTCATGTCTTCAACGCACACCACCTCATCCACGCTGGGTACGGTTTGCAAAAGCGTCTTGATAGCGGGTTGGCACAAAACCGTGACTCGCGCCGCGCCACGCTCTTTCAAAGTTTGGGCAAACCGCGCAAACATGATTTCATCGCCATAGCCCTGCTCGCGCATCAGCATGATGGATTTGCCCACCAGCGGCTCGCCCGTCCAGCGTGGATACGGCGCGTTGTGCGACATGCGGGGCGTCTCGCCCTCGCTGACCAGATAACGTGCCTCAAACAACGCCCAGCCCTCGCTGTATCGCCCCAGCGCTAACAATAGCGCGCCGTAGTTCATGCGGCCTTCGCTAAAGCTGGGGTTGATCTCCATCATGCGTTTAAAGGCAGCTTCGGACTCTTCAAAGCGCTTCTCCCAGCGCAGCAACATGCCTATGTTGTGATGGCTATAAAAGTTGTGCGGTGCGTGTTGCACGGTCTGTTGATAAAAAGCCAGCGCCTCCGCGCGGCGGCCTTGCCCGGTCAGCCACGCTCCCAGCGGCCAATAAACCTCTTCATAGCTTGGCATGAGTTCAAAAATACGCATGAGCAGCGACTCAAATGCAACCGTATCGCCCATCTCTTTAAACCGCATAGCCGAGGCCAGCATCCACTTTGCGGCCGTTGCTAGTTTTTCTTTTTGTTCGCGTAAGGATTGCAATTCATGCCCCACAAAATCATCCCACACGCAAGGCGGATGATCGAAATGGACTTTTAGCTCCGCGTGCTCTGCGGCCACATAAAAACGATTAACGGCATCAAAGTACACAAACTCATAGCCTTGCGCCAATAGCAGTGGCTCCCAATCGGTGAAATTGGGAGCGGGCGAGCCTGGTAGCACGCTCTCCAGCACAATCAACCAAGGGCGAAAGCGCTCTAAATCGAGTCCGAGTAACGCCTCTCGTTCAGCACCCTCCACATCGATGCTCAGCAAATGAATCTCGCCAAGAGGTCGCAGCTGCGCCAAAATTTCGGTCAAGGTGCAAACTTGCACGGGATACTGCGCCATCGCAATGCCGCGCTGTGCATAGTCTTCGGCAAAACTAGGATTAATGGTTGCGCTCTGTCCATAGAGCACGGGCTTAAATAGCGTGGTCTCACCCGCAGTAGCCGCTACCGCTGCATTGATGAGTCCATCTTCTGGGCGAAGCGATTGCCACAGTTCGTTAAAAATCGGTTGCGGCTCTACGGCAATACCCCGCCAGCCCTTGCCATATAAGGCATACGTGTTGCTGTCATCGACTGGATGCGAGGCGCCCACATCGACGTAGAAGCCTTGCTGGACGTGGCCTAGCGCCCGCACCAGCATCACATCTTCAAAATTGCGGGTGTACGAAATCATTTAAGCCACTAGAGCGGTCATCCCAGAAATAACGATGTCTTGCCCTTTGTTTTTAGGCATGCACAAGAGGTTCATGCCCGAGTCATA
>JANPAY010000097.1:0-2368 GCA_031430155.1 Comamonadaceae bacterium | reverse complement strand
CGCGGTGCGACGTGACGTTCGACATCAGGACATAGCAAAGCGAAAACTCGCCGTCAGCGCCGACATCCGGCACCAGATGAACGTCGAACCAGAATCCATTGTGATCCTTGCGCGGCAGGTAGTATTCGAACTTGATGGACTGCCGCTGTTCAAGCATCATCCGGACGAATGGCATTGCGGTATCGGCGATTTCCTCACCCGCCGCTTCCGCAAAATTCATCCCGATCAGTGCCGCCTGATCTTGCCCCACGAGGCGGGCAAAGCGCGCATTTGAATACACAAAGCGCAGCGTCTTGACGTCGAAACAAGCGAGACTGGCGGGCACATTCTCGGTCAGGGCGCGCAATTGCTCTCGCGTCGCAGAGGAGGCTGCGACCGGTGCCGTGAGATCGGGCTTTTTCGGCAGCCCTGGCGAATCAGCGCTCATGTCAAATTGCGGTGGCTGCGGAGGAGTGAAAGAAGACCGCTGAGTTTAAGGAGTTTCCGGCCACCGTAGTGAGTATTAAGACCGCTTTAAATCATCCCTTAAATCACCCTTTTGCGAATTTGCGTCACGATGGTTTCGATCAGGATGACCACGATGAAAATCGTAAACAGAATCAACGCAACACGCTGCCACTGAATGAGATCAATCGCCGCATTCAGCGCCATGCCGATGCCGCCCGCACCGACCAGCCCCAGCACTGCCGATTCACGCACATTGATGTCCCAGCGGAACAGGGCGACTGACCAGAACGTCGGCAACACCTGCGGCCAGTAGCCCATGATGATTTGCTGCATGCGGGTTGCGCCCGCAGCTTGCAGCGCCTCGATACTGCCCTTGTTGGCTTCCTCGACGCCTTCAGAAAACATCTTGCCGATGAATCCGATGGAATGAAATGCAATCGCAAGCGCACCGGCAAGCGGGCCCGGGCCGAACATCGCCACAAAGAACAGCGCCCAGATCAATGTTGAGATTGATCGCGTCGCCACCAGAATAAATTTCGCGATCAGGTTTACCCAGAGAAACGGCGTCGCATTGCGCGCAGCGAGAAAACCGACCGGGATGCCCATCATGAGCCCGAGGATGGTCGCCATTGCCGACATATGCATGGTTTCCACCAACGCGGGCCACGCGACCGGCCAGAAGTGTGCCCAATCGATAGGCCACATGCGGCTGCCCATGTCGACAACCTGCTCGGGCGCGTCGTACAAGAACTCAGGGATGATTTCTATCGTTTTCAGCGCCCACGCGATGGCCGCGGCCATAACGAAGAACACAGCGAAACGTGCAAACCGTTGCAGCGGCGTGAAACGAATCCATTGCTGCATTTCAACGGAAGCGGTTGTCATCGAAACACCCGCTTCACATAAATTTGCAGCACTTCGCCAATCATGACGAGACCAATGATGCAGAGGATAATGCCCGCGACGAAGTTGTAATCAAAGCGTTGAAACGCCGAAAACAACGTGCCGCCAATGCCGCCCGCACCGACCACACCGACCATCGTCGAGTTGCGCAAATTGCTGTCGGTCTCGTACGCCACAAACCCGATGAAGCGGTTCATCACTTGCGGCACCACGCCGTACGCGATCACATTCATGAACGATGCGCCGGTGGCACGCACCGCCTCAATCTGCTTCTTTGAAATTTCTTCGATGGCCTCGGACAACAATTTGCCGACGAACCCGATGCTTGCGAACGTGAGCGCGATGATGCCAGCGAGCGCACCGAATCCAACGGCTTTAACCGCGATGATCGCGACGATCACAGGATGAAATGAGCGACAAAAAATGATGAGCAAACGCGCGAGCCAGCTCACCCACGGCGGCATCAGATTGCGCGATGCCAGCACCGCAATCGGAATCGCCAGCGCCGTACCAATCAGCGATGACAGAAACGCGATTTGCAGCGATTCCAGCAAACCCGGAATGATGTCGGTCTCGGTGAAATTTGGCGGAAAAAATCCCGCGAGAAAACGCACGCCGTAGCCGACGCCTTTTTCAATGCGGTCAAGCGACAGGCCGAGCGTTGCTGCGGCGTACACGAGGTAAGCAAACACCGCGACATACGCGAGACGTTTGCCGAGTGATGGCGCGAAGAAGTCCGTGCGCGTAACGACGGACTTGTCGGCGAGAGAGGCGACGCTCATGTCGCGAGCCAATCCTGACCGCCGTAGATTTGCTTGAGGATATCGCCATCCAATCCATCCGGCGCACCGTCGTAAACCACCAGCCCGCCGCTCATGCCGATCACACGCTGCGCATAGCGTTTGCCGAGATCGACTTGGTGAATATTAATCATCACGGGGATGTTGTTTTCCGCCGCAAGGTCGCGCATCACTTCCATGATTTCGACGGAGGTCTTGGGATCGAGTGACGAGGTCGG
>JANPAY010000096.1:0-5129 GCA_031430155.1 Comamonadaceae bacterium | reverse complement strand
ACTTGAATCAAGACCGGTTTGTCGCCCGATTTTCGGTCTTGCACAGCCTGTAGATTAACCCAAATGTAGGCCACTCGGATGTCACGCCCTTGGTACTCATCAGCCCGGATGTAGACCTTACCCAGCAAGGGTTTGTCTTCCAAATATGGCTGCGGCAGCTCGCGCTCGCCTGCGACGTATTCGCCCCAAATGCCCAGCACTTGGTAGTAAATAATGTCAGCGTCATCGGCTCTTAAAATTTCGCGTGCGGGGGCTGGTAGATTGAGCTGCGCTTTGTTTTGCTCTACCTTCACAAGTTGTGCGAGCGCTTGCACGTTGTACTCTAAGGCGCGATCAAATGGTCTGCCAGCGGTGTTTTGCGCAACGAGCCAAATCAGCACCAAGCTCATCGGCAAAATTAAAAGTAACGGGATGAGCATCCAATCCAAAATTTCGCCAAACAAGCTGCGCTTGCCGCGTTGGAAAAAGTGAACGGCCATGCTGCTTTGGCGGTTGAATTAATTGATTTTTTCTAGGCAATAGCCAAGGCCACGAACCGTGGCAATGCGCACCGTGCCTTTTTCAATCTTTTTGCGCAAGCGGTGGATGTACACCTCAATCGCATTGGTACTCACTTCTTCGCCCCATTCGCACAGACGCTCGACCAGTTGATCTTTGCTGACCAAACGTCCTGTGCGCTGTAGTAGCACTTCCAAGAGCCCTAATTCCCGAGCGGATAAATCCACCATCTTGCCTTCAAGTGTTGCCACGCGTCCCGCTTGGTCGTATTGCAGCGGGCCATGGCTAATGATGCTGGACGAGACGCTGGAACCACGGCGTGAGAGGGCACGTACCCGTGCCTCTAACTCTTGCAGGGAGAAGGGCTTGGCCATGTAGTCGTCTGCACCCAAATCTAGTCCTTTGACTCGGTCTTCAACGCTATCGGATGCCGTCAGGATGAGAACGGGGATTTTTGCGTTGCGCGAGCGTAGGCGTTTGAGCACATCAAGCCCATGCATCTTGGGTAAATCCAAATCGAGGATGAGCAGATCAAACTCGCTGTGCGTCATCAAGGCCGCATCGGCTTGATTTCCGTCTGCAACATGATCGACTGCCGCGCCACTTTGACGCAGCGTCCTGAGCAAACCATCGGCCAATACTTGGTCGTCTTCAGCAATCAAAATTCGCATAAGTAATCCTTACCCCTCACCTCAACCCTCTCCCACAAGGGGCGAGGGGGTTTATGTGTTATCCCCTCTCCCTCGATGGGAGAGGGCTAGGGAGAGGGTGAGTGCATTTTAGTATCCGTGTGCATACGCCTCTAAGCCCATACGTACCACGACAGCCACTTCCTCGCCCACTTCGGCACGAAACTCAATTTCTGCCTTGCGCACCGCATCCACAAAGGCTTTGAGCCATAACTGCCCTGTTGCTGTGTAGCTCACCCACTTGGCGCGAGCATCCAGCGGATCGACTTTGCGCTCGATGAGTCCCCATGCTTCGCATTGGTCCAGAACATCGCTCATGGCTTGCTTGCTGATACCTGCGCTGGCAGCCAGCGTAGATGCTCGCGCGCCGCCTTCTGGCAAATGGCGCGTCAGGTGAATATGCGCAGCGCTAATTTGGTCACGCGCCGCAAGGTTGGACAGCGCTAGCGGTAGCTCAGGGTGCGCCGCCATCAGCTTCAAAACACGACCATCAAAATGCCGCAGAGCATCGCCCAGCAAATGTCCAAGGTGACGCTGGTCAGCACCTTGCACGCCCATTTCGGCAGCTCTGGGTGTGGATTTGAGGCCAGTTTTCAAAACTCTTCCGTATCCACTTCGCTACGCGCCTGCGCGTTGTAGCGATTGCCAACGACCAAAGCCTTATCCAGTAAGGCTTCCACGGCAGCGATGCTTCGGCTATCCAACTGGATATGGCCTGCGGTGAAATTGTCTTGCATGTGGGCCACTTGCGTCGTGCCTGGAATGGTGATGAGGGCAGAGTGCTTGTTGAGCATCCAAGCCAGCGCCAACTGTGCGCCCGTACAGCCAAGGCTTTGGGCAAGTGCCAAATAGTCTGGCAATAGTTTTAGGTTCTGCGGGTAGTTTTCTGGCAAAAAGCGCGGCATCGTTTTTCGAATGTCGTTGGCCGCCAAGCCACTGACGTCCTGCAAGTCGCCACACAAAAATCCACGAGCTACGGGGCTGAATGCGACAAAGGTCACCCCTAGTTCTTTGCAAGCATCCAGCACGGCGAGCTCAGGATTGCGCGTCCACAGCGAGTATTCGGTTTGCACGGCGGCTATGGGCGCTTCCCGATAAGCCTTGCGCAAGGTGCTAGCGGAGACTTCCGAGAGGCCAATGCTTTGGATCTTTCCTGCTTTTTGCAAGTCTGCTAAAGCGCCCACAGATTCTTCAATGGGCACTTTTTTATCCCAGCGGTGCAAGTAGTACAGATCAATGACATCGGTGTTGAGGCGCTGGAGGCTGGCTTCGCAGTGCGCCCGAATTTTGGCGGGTGAGCCATCAATCACGCGAGTCATTTTTCCATCTATGAGTTCGCCGCCCATGCCGCATTTGCTGGCGAGTACAAAACGCTTGCGATGCGCGGACAGCACTTCGCCGACCAGCGTCTCATTGGCACCAAACCCGTACAGAGTGGCGGTGTCAAAGAAGTCATAGCCGGCGTCCAGTGCCCCAAGCAAGACGCGCTCTGCTTGCTCACGCGAAGGCGGCACACCGTAGGCGTGGCTAAGGTTCATACAGCCGAGGCCAACAGGGTTGACTTGAAAATGGGCAATGGATCGTTTTAAGTTTAGGTTTTTCATAGGTTACAGTTCTATAGTCAGTATAAAACTGGTTGGCTTAACTTTTTTACTAGGAGTACACAATGAAACAAATTTCAAAACTAATGGCCGCGTGCAGCGCGCTCTTGCTAGCGGTAGTGCTACAAGGCTGCTCTTATTTGCCCGTATCAATGACAAGCTGGATTGATGCACCGTCAAAAGACGAGGGCTGGACCGTGTTGTTTGATGGAAACAATTTGAATAACTGGACGTCTATTGGTAATGCCAATTGGCGACTCTACGACGGTAGCGTGCAGGCCGAAATTGGCGCGGGTTATTTGATCTCTAAACAGAGCTACAAAGACTTCCAAATCAAGGCTGAGTTTTGGGCTGACGAAGAAGCCAACAGCGGCATCTTTATTCGATTGTCAGATCCCAAAAACGTCACGGCCGACAACTCCTACGAAGTCAATATCTTTGATAAGCGTCCCGATCCTTCATATGGAACAGGTGCGATCGTGAACGTTTCCAAAATTGATCCTATGCCCAAAGCGGCTAACAAATGGAACACCTACGAAATCACAGCAAAGGGCGATCAACTCACGGTCACGCTTAACGGCGTGGTGACAGCAGACGTCAAAGACAGCAAGTTTGCCAGCGGTCCGATTGCATTGCAATCAGCCGGTGGCGTGATTAAGTTCCGCCGCGTGTGGATTAAGCCGCTGTAATTAAGTGTTTTCGTGCGCTGTCGCTATCTGCCGCAGCGCATTTTCAAATACAGCAGCAGGTTGACCGCCTGAGATTAAATGTCTGTCGTTAATAATGATGGCGGGCACGGAATTAATTTCTTGTGAGTGATAAAAACGCTGGCGTGCGCGGACTTGGGCGGTGAACTCATCGCTATCTAATATAGCTGTAGCCCTTGCTGCGTCTAGTCCGAGGCGATTGACCGCATCCAACAGCACGGCGTGGTCAGCAGGATTTTTTCCTTCTGTGAAGTACGATTTCAGCATCTCTTTTTTCATGAGGTGCTGAATACTGATGCCATTCGCATTGCTGCCCAATTCGCCCGCCCAGTGCAAGAGGCGGTGGCAATCAAACGTATTCCACGTGCGGCCACGGCCTTCCATTCTGAAATCAAAACCCACTTCAGCGCCGCGTGCGCGAATCATCTCGTAAGTTTTGGCTTGTTGCTCAGCGGTTGAGCCATACTTTTGCGTGAGGTGCTCGGTAATGTTTTGCCCCTCGGGCGGCATAT
This sequence comes from Comamonadaceae bacterium, assembly GCA_031430155.1. Classification (GTDB taxonomy): domain Bacteria; phylum Pseudomonadota; class Gammaproteobacteria; order Burkholderiales; family Burkholderiaceae_C; genus JASGCK01. The sequence goes on along the minus strand of JANPAY010000096.1, from coordinate 1,122 downwards.
CGGGGTTGAGTTGAAACGGCTGAAAATGAAGCTCGGCTTTGATGTTGGGATCGCTTGCCGCGATGCTGGCGATAGCTTGCTCTAAAGCGCCCAGTCCGACGGCGCACCAAGGGCAAGCTACGTCGGAGACAAAATCAATTTTGAGGATCGTATTCATATTTTGATTATCAGCTGCTTATCTCCCTAGCTGCACTTCTAAATCGTGCAACACGCGGTAGCAATCCAGCACCGAAGCCACGCTGCTATTAGGCTCGCGGCCTTCTTTAATGGCGGCAAAGAACTCGCGGTCTTGTAGCTCGATGCCGTTCATCGACACTGCCACTTGGCTCACGTCAATTTTTTCTTCCTTGCCCGTAAACAGATCGTCATAACGCGCAAGGTAAGTGCCTGTGTCGCCGATATAGCGGAAGTACGTGCCAAGCGGGCCATCGTTGTTGAACGAGAGCGAGAGCGTGCAGATGGCGCCATTCGCAGCTTGCAACTGAATGCTCATATCCATCGCAATGCCAAGCGCAGGGTGAATCGGGCCTTGCACGGCGTTCGCTTTGACGATGGGGCTACCCGCTTGGTAAGCGAATAAATCCACCGTATGCGCCGCGTGATGCCACAAGAGATGATCCGTCCAGCTACGCGCTTGCCCAAGGGCGTTCATGTTGGTGCGGCGGAAAAAATACGTTTGCACATCCATTTGCTGAATGTTGAATTCGCCCGCCTTAATTTTGTTGTGCACGTACTGATGGCTAGGGTTGAAGCGGCGTGTGTGACCGCACATCGCCACCAGTCCACTGCTCTTAGCGAGGGCTGCAACGGCTTGGCCTTCGGCATAGATGTCGCACAGTGGAATCTCGACTTGCACATGCTTGCCAGCCTTCAAACAGGCGGTCGTTTGATCGGCATGCATTTGCGTAGGGGTACACAAAATCACAGCGTCCACTTCTTTGAGCGCGAGGGACTCGTTCAAATCTGTGGTGATGTGGCGGATGCCGTATTTGTCCGCGACTTCTTTGGTTTTTTCTAAGTCACGGATAATGAGCGAGACGACTTCCACGCCGTCGATATTTTTAATGCCGTCTAAATGTTTGATGCCAAATGCGCCTGCGCCAGCGAGGGCTACTTTGATTG
>JANPAY010000095.1:0-2554 GCA_031430155.1 Comamonadaceae bacterium | reverse complement strand
CATGCCGGCAACAGATGCCAAAGCAACACCCAGCGCAAACACCACAGCGTGGATCAGTTTAATGTTGATGCCGAGCGCTTCGGCCATTGGGCTGTTGAATGCTCCCGCACGAATCTTCATACCGAGTTTGGTTTTGCTAATAAGCCAATAGAGTCCCAGCGCTAAAGCCACGCAAACGCCCGACATGGCCAAGCGATAAACGGGATAGGAGAGCGTATCAGTGAGTGGGATGGAGGCAGAGAGCAGATCAGGAATCGCCACGCCGTGCACATCGTCACCCCACAGGATGGAGCGCAGCTCTTCAAAGATGTAGATCAGACCAAAGGTCAAGAGCACTTGATCGAGGTGATCGCGCTCATAGAAATGGCGAAACAAAAGCCACTCCAGCGCCAACCCAAAGATGACTGAAAGCAATATGCCCACCAAAATCGACAAGGTGAGGCTACCAAACAGTCCACTCAGTGCATACGCAAGGTAAGCACCCAGCATATAAAAACTGCCATGCGCCAAATTGACGACGCCCATGATGCCAAAGATCAGCGTCAAGCCTGCTGCCAGCATGAAAAGCAGCAAGCCGTATTGCACGCTGTTGAGTAGCTGGATGAGGAAGGTCGCTAAATCCACTGCCGCACTTTTTCCGTTTAGACGGCAACCATCTTGCAGCCAGTGCCAGGATCCGCAAGCCCTTTAATCGCAAGCCCTAGCACTTTGTTTTCGCCATTTTTAACTTGGCGCAAATAGATGTCTTGCACCACATTGTGCGAAGGGCTCATCTTCCATTTGCCGCGTGGACTGTCAATGACTGCTGTTTCCATGGCTTTATAGAGTGTCGCGCGTTTAGTGAAATCGCCACTTACTGCTGCCGCGCCTTTGGCTAACAAATACGCACTGTCGTAGCCTTGCACCGCGTACACGTCGGGCTGCATTTTGAATTGCTTGGCATAAGCCAATCGGAATGCCTTATTGCGCGGCGTATCGAGTGCGTCGCTGTAATGCATCGTGGTCACAACACCTTCAGCGGCTGCGCCTGCTGCCTCTAGCGTGCCCTCAGTCAACGTACCCGCGCCATACAGTGGGATCTTTTTATTAAGACCCGATGCGGCGTAGTCTTTCATAAATTTGGCCGCGCCAGCGCCTGCAAAAAAGCAAGCCACTGCGTCGGGCTTCAGCGCAGCAATTTCAGTGAGCAGGGCTTGAAACTCTACGCTAGGGAAGGGCGCCCACAGTTCCTTGGTAATCACGCCACCTTTTGGCACAAACCCTTCTTTAAAGCCTTCTAGCATTTCTTCGCCAGCGGTGTACTTCCAAGAAATCCAAACAACTTTTTTGTGCCCCTTTGCCAGCAAGGCCGCACCCAATCCGTACGTTAGTTGGTAACTGGTGTAAGAGGTGCGAAAAACATTGGGGGCACACAACGAGCGAGTGGCTGCATGCAAAGCAGCGGTTGGAATGATGGACAACGTGCCGCTTTCGCGCACTACTTTTTGAATGCCGAGTTGCACACCCGAATGCACTGAACCCACGAGCACATCGACTTTGTCGCGCTGCACAAGCTTGTTGGCATTTTCAATGGCTTTGGATGGATCCGACTCGTCGTCTACTTTGAAGAATTCGACCTCACGCCCACCAATTTTTCCGCCCAATTCTTTTAAGCCAAGGTGGAAGCCGTTTTCAATCGCCACGCCTAATTGCGCAAATGTGCCTGTGTACGGCAGCATAAAGCCAACGCGCAGCTTGGCCGCCGTGGTTTGCGCCATGGAGGCGAAAGGCACGGATGCGAGAGGCAATACGGCAAAGCTAGACGATAAAAGTTGACGACGAGTGGTATTCATAAAATTCAATAAATCCATGTATTCAAGCTAATTTGCAACCAGCGCCAGAGTCCGACAGCGCTTTCGCTGCAATACCTAGCACCTTGTTCTCTTTGTTTTTGACGACGCGCAAATACATATCTTGCACTGGGTTGTGCGCGGCGCTCATCGCCCATTTCCCACGTGGGCTGTCAATCACTGCGCCTTGCAAAGCCTTATAGAGTGGGGCTTTATTGGTCAAATCGCCTTTAACAGCGTTTGCACCTTGAATGAGCAAGAGGCCCGTGTCATAGCCTTGAACGGCGTACACATCGGGCTGCAACTTGTACTGCTTGGCATAAGCGAGACGGAACGCCTTATTGCGCGGTGTTTCCAGCGAATCGCTGTAGTGTAGTGTGGTCATCACGCCTTCGGCAGCAGGTCCTGCTGCGTCTAACACGCCTTCGGTTAAAAAACCTGAGCCGTAGAGCGGAATCTTGCCCTGCAAGCCCGCTGCCGCATAGTCTTTCATAAACTTAGCCGCACCGCCGCCTGCAAAAAAGCAGGCCACCGCGTCAGGCTTCAGTGCTGCAATTTCTGTCAAAAGCGCTTGAAATTCGACATTAGGGAAGGGCAAGCCAAGTTCCTTCACAATCGTGCCGCCAGCGGCAAGGTAGCTCTCTTTGAAGCCTTCAAACGCTTCGTCGCCCGCAGCGTATTTCCAGCTAATCCAGACCACTCGCTTGTGACCTTTGTCGGCAACG
>JANPAY010000094.1:0-11336 GCA_031430155.1 Comamonadaceae bacterium | reverse complement strand
GTTCTCTATCCAGCGCCTGCAGGTCGATCAGTTCCCCAACATTGACTTTCCTGTGGTAGTTGTGACAACCGAATACCCAGGCGCATCCCCTGAAGTGGTGGAGAGCGAAGTCACCAAAAAGATTGAAGAGAGCGTGAACTCCGTCGCAGGTATTAGTGCGCTGACTTCGCGTAGCTATGAAAACGTCTCGGTTGTCATCATCGAGTTTCAATTGACCGTCGATGGCCGCCGTGCCGCTGATGATGTACGGGAAAAAGTCGCCGCCGTCAAGCCTACGCTTCGCACCGAAGTGAAAGAGTCGCGCGTTCAGCGCTTTGATCCCTCTAGCAAAGCGGTATGGTCGGTGGCGGTGCTCCCGCAAAAAACTGTAGACGGGGAAAATATCAAACCCATGAACGCCGTGGAGCTAACCAACTGGGCGGATCAGGTCTTTAAAAAGCGTTTAGAAAACGTGCGCGGCGTGGGCGCGGTCAGCATTGTGGGAGGCACCAAACGTGAAATTAATCTGTACTTGAATCCGCAAGCGATGGAGTCTTTGGGCATCACGGCGGATCAAATTGTCGCGGCCGTCAAGGGCGAAAACCAAGACCTGCCCGTTGGTGCGATTCGTAACTTGGCGCAGGAACGTACCGTGCAAATTGATGCACGCATGAAAACGCCAGCAGATTTCAATCAGATCATCATCACCCGAAAAAACGGAGCTGCGATCAGGTTGAACCAAGTCGCTCGCGTATCGGACGGTGCGCCCGAACTTGAGAGCGCTGCGCTCTATAACGGCGAGCGCACACTATTGCTATCGGTACAAAAATCGCAAGACGAAAACACGATTGAAGTCGTGGATGGGCTCAATAAAACACTGGCCGAGATGCAAAAACAATTGGCGGATAGCGGTCAAAACAATGTCCGACTAGAGACCGTCACCGATGGCTCACGTCAAATCAGAGTGGGCGTTAAGAATGTTCGGCAAACCTTGATTGAAGGCGCACTCTTGACGATTTTGATTGTGTTTTTGTTCCTCAATTCATGGCGATCAACAGTCATTACAGGTCTTACGCTGCCCATCTCGCTCATCGCGACCTTCCTCTTCATGAACCTGTTTGGCTTCACCATCAATATGATTACCTTGATGGCGCTGTCGCTTTGTGTGGGTTTACTGATTGACGATGCGATTGTGGTGCGCGAAAACATTGTGCGTCACGTACAAATGGGCAAAACGCCTTATCAAGCATCAATGGATGGCACTAAAGAAATTGGACTCGCCGTACTGGCAACCACGCTGTCCATCGTGGCGGTGTTCTTGCCCATTGGGTTTATGGGTGGCATTATTGGTAAGTTTTTTCATCAATTTGGCATCACGATTGTGGCGGCGGTGCTGGTGTCAATGTTTGTCAGTTTTACGCTTGACCCGATGCTCTCCAGCATTTGGCACGACCCTGCGATTGACGCGCATGGCAAACCCAAAGTACCGCCTGTGACTAAGCTTGAGAAACTGTACGAGCTCACCATTGGCCGCGTGACGAGTTGGTTTGATCGCGGGACGACATGGGTGGAAGACCAATACCAGCATGCCCTCCAGTGGTCTTTGGCACATAAGGGCGTGACGGTGCTAGCAGCGGCACTGATCTTCTTTGCCAGTATTTTTATGGTGCGCTTTATTGGCACTGAGTTTGTACCCAAGGCCGATTTTTCTGAAACCTCCATTTCGTTCTACACGCCCGTGGGCTCGTCGCTAGAAAATACCGAGGCCAAAGCCAAGCAAGTCGAAGCCATTGTGCGCAGCTTTAAAGAAGTGAAGTACACCTTAGCGACTGTTAACACGGGCACAGCAAGCGGGAAAATTTACGCCAATATTTTTGTACGCATGGTGGACCGGAAAGATCGCAAACTCAGCGTGGACGAGATGTCAGCAACGCTGCGCGAACGACTCAACCAAGTCGCTGGAATCACCGTCACGCACGTGGGTCTCCTTGACGCTGTGGGCGGCAACAAGCAAGTGGAGTTCTCGCTGCAAGGCACGGATCAGCGCGAGCTAGAGCGCTTGGCTGTCACGGTCATGGAGAAGATCAGAGGCGTGAAGGGTTTGGTCGATTTAGATTCCAGCATGAAGGCCAACAAGCCGACGATTAATGTGGAAGTGAAACGCGACTTGGCGACTGACGCAGGCCTCTCAACCGCGCAAATTGGCTCGCAACTTCGCACCTTGGTCGCAGGGCAGACCGTGGGTAACTGGCGCGCCTCTAATGACCAAACCTATGACGTGAATGTGCGCCTAGCGCCCGATAGTCGCAATACGCCTGCTGACCTAGAGCGCTTGCCGTTTGTGGTGGGCACCAATAGCGATGGCAGCTCTCGCGTTGTCAGGCTGAATCAAGTGGCTACTGTCAAAGAAGCCACAGGCGCCAATCAAATTAACCGCCGCGATTTGCAGCGCGAAGTCGCCATCAATGCCAACGTGTATGGTGCGGCTGCGGGTGAGGTCTCGGCAGGCATCAAGACGGAGTTGGACGCCATCAACTTCCCGCCAGGCTACAGCTACCAATTTAGCGGCTCTGCCAAAAACATGGCGGAATCTTTTGGCTATGCCATTACCGCCTTGCTCATGGCGATCATCTTCATTTATATGGTGCTGGCTAGCCAATTCAAAAGTTTTATTCAGCCGATTGCGCTCATGAGCTCACTACCGCTGACCTTGATTGGTGTGGTCGCCGCATTGATGATGTTCCGCTCGACGCTGTCGATGTTCTCCATCATTGGCGTGATCATGCTGATGGGTTTAGTCACGAAGAACGCAATTTTATTGGTGGACTTTGCGATTCGTAGTCGCGAAGAAGGCATGGATCGCAGCACAGCACTGCTGCACGCCGCCAAAGTGCGCCTGCGCCCGATTTTGATGACCACACTCGCCATGATCTTTGGTATGGTGCCGCTAGCATTTGCGCTGTCCGAGGGTTCTGAACAACGTGCACCCATGGGGCAGGCTGTGATTGGTGGCGTGATTACCTCGTCTATCTTGACGCTGGTCGTTGTACCCGTGATCTATTGTTATTTGGATGATTTAGCCATTTGGGCGAAGGCAAAATGGACTGGCGAGTAGGCTCCAGCGTAGACATAAATCTTTACGTTCCCTCCATTTAAGCTCACAAGTAAAATCAATCCTCTATGAATAACCACAATCTCTCCCCTCTTGAGCTGGCTCGCTTCAATATGATCGAGCAGCAAATCCGCCCGTGGAACGTTTTAGACACCCGTGTGTTGCAATTGCTATCTGAACTCAAACGAGAAGATTTCGTGCCGGCTGCACATAAAAGCCTTGCTTTTGGTGATTTTGAATTGCCGCTAGGTTCAGGGGCAGCCATGCTGGCACCGAAGGTTGAAGCGCGTCTTGTACAAGATGTGCAGCTGACTGGCACAGAGAATGTTTTAGAAATTGGTACGGGCACGGGCTACATGGCGGCGCTCTTGGGACGCTTATCGCATCACGTCACAACGCTAGAAATCAACCCCACTCTGGCAGCGCAAGCTGTGCACAACTTGGCGCAAGCCGTCGTCGCTAATGTCGATGTCCGCGTGGTGGATGGCTCAAATATTGACGCTATCGAAGGCAAGTTCGATGTGATTGTGCTGTCGGGCTCAGTTGCTAAAATTCCAGAGGCGTTGACCGAAAAACTTAAAGTTGGCGGACGCTTGGTAGCGATTGTTGGCGAAGAACCTGTCATGCGCATGACACTTGTCACCCGCACAGGACACGGCCAGCAAGGCTTGCAGACCACCACCCCTTGGGACACCCTCGCACCAAGGCTTGCGGGCTTTCCTGAGCTAGAGACGTTCACGTTTTAATTGCTGCCCCCTCACAAAGCATGATTTCGCAAATTTCACCTTCAGAATTCCAAACTTGGCTAAGCGCGCAAAGCGCAGCCGTGACGCTGCTAGACGTGCGTGAGGGCTGGGAGTTGGAAACAGCTAGCGTTACAGCGAATGGCTTCACGCTGACGCACATCCCGATGAATGACACGCCTGCTCGCATGGCAGAACTCGATGCGGACGCGCCTATTGCCTGCTTATGCCATCACGGTGCACGCAGCCAAAGAGTCGCACAGTTTTTGGCGCAAAACGGATTTACAAACGTCAGCAACATCGCAGGCGGGATTGCGGCTTGGTCGCAAACGGTTGATCACAGCATTCCTCAATATTGACATTTTTTAGTTATTCCAAAAGGTAAACTCAATGAAGCGTTTTTCTCTCTCACTTCTCGCTGTTAGCATCGCGCTTGGCTTAACAACTCATGCCGCATCTGCTCAAAGCCTCACAGCTCTTTACGAATCTGCTCGCAGCTATGACGCCACCTTTCAGTCAGCGAAAGCACAATTTGACTCGAACGTCGCTTTAGCGGATCAAAGCAAAGCTGGCCTACTACCTACCGTCGGGTTTAGCAGCACGGTTTCGCGCACGGACTTCAATCCTCAAAGCGGCATCACGGGTGGTCAGCGCTTTTTCGGCACCCGTAGCTACGGCATTACAGCTACACAGCCGCTCTATCGGCCTGGCAACCTCGCCACCTATAACCAAGGTCAAAAACAGCTTTTGATTGCCGATGCAACGCTGCAAGCAGCCGAGCAAGATCTCATGGTCCGCCTCTCGCAAGCGTATTTTGATGTGCTGGCAAGCAACGACAGCTTGACTCTTGTTAAAGCCCAAAAAACAGCCGTGGCTGAGCAACTGGCTTCAGCTAAACGTAACTTTGAGGTCGGTACTTCCACCATTACAGACGCCAACGAAGCGCAGGCCCGTTTCGATTTAAGCCGTGCGCAAGAAATTGCGGCGGAGAACGATTTGCGCGTCAAGCAATTGGCACTCAACACGCTGGTTGGTCGATCCGATGTGCAGCCGTTTGGAATCCGAGCAGGCACTAAACTGCCCGATTTGAAGGGTAGTGACATCAACCAGTGGGTGGAGATCTCGCAGCAGGCTCATCCAACCGTGCGTTCTGCGCTGATGGCGCTGGATGTAGCAGCCTTAGAAAACGACAAATCGCGTGCAGGCCACAAACCAACGGTGGATGGATTTTTAAGTTCCACCAATAGCGCCAACGTTGCTGGATCAGCTTTGTCGGCATCTGACACACGCAGCCTCTCGAACCAAGCGGGATTCACCTTAACGGTTCCGCTGTTTGCAGGTTACGCGACTCAAAATCGCTTGAAACAAACCTTGGCACTTGAAGAAAAAGCACGGATCGATTTAGAGAATGCAAGACGCACCGTCGCGCAAGCCACCCGCACAGCCTATCTTGGCGTGGTGTCAGGACTGAGTTCGGTCAGCGCCTTCGAGGCGGCTGAAAAATCAAGCCAAAGCGCGCTGGACTCTAACAAGCTGGGCTATCAGGTGGGCGTGCGTATCAATATTGACGTGCTGAATGCGCAAAGCCAGCTGTATCAAACTAAAAAAGATTTAGCGGCAGCACGCTACAGCGTGTTGTTGGGTCAACTCAAACTACGCCAAGCCAACGGCAGTTTAAAAGAAGCTGACCTAGCCCCTATTAATGCGCTACTGGCGAAATAGTTAATCCAATAACTTTTGGATGGCTAACGCCGTTTTAACGGCGGCGCCGCGATGCATAGTAACAAAAGCGCTCGCGGTGTTTCTCTCAAAACCATGTGCGGTGCATAACGCCAAGCTGCGCTGGATGGCGTTCGCTAATGTCTCGACTCTGAAAGCAACCTCCGCCTCTGCGGCGAGCGTTGCCGCCTCGTCAAAATTAAACGTATGGAGTCCCATCACAACTGGGCAGCCGCAGGCCAGCACTTCAATTAAATTTTGTCCGCCTAATTTTTCAAAACTACCGCCTAGCAGCGCAGCATTTGCGAGACCACTATAAAACGCCATTTCGCCCAAGCTATCGCCGAGCCAGATTGAGTCATCCGTGCTATCAATAGGCCAATGGCCACGCCGAGAAGCGACAAAACCCGCAGCAACGATCAAACTTGCCACGTCCTCAAACCGCTGCGGATGTCGCGGAACGATAAGCCAGTGAACACTTGCACGAGCCATACTGGGTATGGCTTGCAGGGCATTTAAGAATTTTTCCTCTTCGCCCTCACGTGAGCTCGCAAAGAGAATTACGGGTTTGCCAAGGGCACTTCGCATCGCTTGCGCTTGGAACAGTTGATCAGCGTTTGGCGTGATATCAAACTTCAAATTGCCAAACACGCCATCAACTTTTGCGCCGAGTTGCAGCAGCCTTTGCGCATCGTCTTGGGTTTGTGCATAAACACTCGCCAAGCCGCGATAGGCTTTGCTTGCAAGCCATTTCAGTTTGAGCGCTTTCTTGAATGATTTTTCACTCATGCGCGCATTCGCAAGTAGTAGTGGCACGCTTGCAACCTGACAGCTGGCGATTAAGTTTGGCCAAATCTCAGTTTCCATCAAGATGCCCAGACTAAGCTTGAAGTGCATGAAGAAACGACGAGTCGCCGCCGGCGTATCCCACGGCTGCCAGACCTGCACATCACCCGCTAGCAAAAGCTTCGCGCCCTCCGCGCGGCCAGTCGCTGTGCCACTCGTAAGGAGTAAACGCATATTCGGAATGGTCCTTCGCAACTCTTTGAGCAAAATCGCTGCAGCTCGTGTTTCACCCAGCGAGACAGCATGTAACCATATCAGTGGGCGAATATCGTCATGGACGAAGAGCGAATAAACCCCAAAACGCTCTTCAATCCACTCACCATAAATTGGCTCAGAAACTGCACGACGTAAGGCTTTGCGACGCACAAAAGGTTGCAGTGCCCGCATGACAAAGGAATACAGCGCAAGCATCATAAAACGTGGGAAACCTGCAACCATGTATGCCACACATCGTCCACGTTGGCAAAGTTCGTGCCACCAACAGCGACTTGATGGGCGACTCCGCCCTCGCTCACTGGCAACGGCCCGGCACGCCAAGCACGGTCATGGCTAAAGATTTGCACATGAGGCAAACCCAGTGCAACCGCCATATGAGACGGACCTGCATCCACACCAATCACGCCTTGGCAAGTTGCCATTTCGTCCAGCAAGTTTGACAAGCTCATGCGCGGAAGTATCCGAACAGCTTGGCCCTGCGCTGCCCGTAATGCGTCGCAAAGCCTTTGTTCGTGTTGGTTTGCGCAGGGCAACACAATGCTGTACCCCGCATCAACAAGTCGCACACCTAGCTGCTGCCAGTGGTCAAAAGCCCACTCGTTATCAGCTCTGGTCGTGCCATGCGTGAACATGATTTTTCGGCTCGCAGCAGGCACGGGTAAGTCTTTAAAACTGATTCTTTGTGAACCTTGTACCGCGTATCCCAGCATTTTTGCCACTAAGAGTCGTGTCCGTGCAATGGCATGAATCCGCTTAGGCATGGATTGATTATCTGGCAGTAAAAATTTCACTGGCCACTCATAGCCGCAAGCATCACTTTTATTGGCAAAACTACCTCGCAAGCCATGTTGGGTAAGGCTCGCCATGCGAGCCACCCATGCTGATTTAATCAACCCTTGGCAATCAATGACAGCGTCATAAGTTGCCTGACCGAGCGCTCTTTTAAAACTCTTTCGCTCATCAAGTGTGTTGCGGGAAAACCATGTTTTTTTCCAGCGCCGAAGTGCGATGGGAATCACACGGCGCACGCCCTGCACACGAGCCACTAGCGGCGCAAAAGCTTCTTCTACGACCCAGTCAATTTGTGCGTCAGGATGCACAGCCAAAATATCCGCCACCACGGGCATGGTTTGCACCACATCACCCAGCGAGGAAAGTTTGACGATGAGGATATTCAAATCAGTGTCCCGCAGCAAAGCTCACGTCAGATTTAACTTGTTTAAGCAGCGCCATCATCTCCGCCTCAATGCGGTGGAGCGCGGCGACCGTATGCCCTTCAAAGCGCAGCACTAAAACGGGAGTCGTGTTGGAGGCACGAATCAGTCCAAACCCATCATCCCAATCGACCCTTAGGCCATCTATTGGATTGATGTTCGCGTTTGTAAATGGCGCATAGGTTTTAGCTAGCGCTTGTAGCCGATCTATTAACTTAGGTGGCTCACCCTCACTACAGGCAACATTGAGTTCTGGCGTTGAAAAGCTAGTGGGTAGCGCGTCCAAGACCGCATTCGCGTCTGGACTAGCGCTCAAAATCTCCAGCAATCTTGCCCCCGCATACGTGCCGTCGTCAAAGCCGTACCAGCGCTCTTTAAAGAAGATATGTCCGCTCATTTCACCACCCAACGCCGCCTGAGAATGTCCGTCTTCGCGCTTCGTTGCGTCATCAATTTCTCGCATCTTGGCTTTAATGAGTGAATGCCCCGTTTTAAACATTAACGCCTTGCCGCCAGCGGCTTCGATGACGGGCGCTAAACGTTGACTACATTTCACATCAAACAAAATCGTGGCGCCAGGCACACGGCCGAGCACATCCTGTGCAAGAAGCATCATTTGCCGATCAGGGTAAATGTTATTCCCGTCTTTGGTCACGATACCTAAGCGATCACCATCGCCATCAAATGCAAGGCCAAGTTCGGCATCCGAATTTTTCAGCGCCGCCATCAAATCACGCAGGTTTTCGGGCTTGCTGGGATCAGGATGGTGGTTCGGAAAATTACCATCGACTTCGCTAAAGAGCTCAATCACTTCGCAACCCAGCGCGCGAAAAATAGCTGGTGCACTGGCACCAGCGATGCCATTGCCAGAATCCACCACGATCTTCATAGGTCGCTTGAGTTTGACATCGCTTGCGATTCGGTCTTTGTAAGCCGCATGGATATTGACCTGCAAGACCTTGCCAGTGGCGGGTTTTCCCCAATCAGGCGCCTCCATCATGCGGCGCAAGGTTTGAATTTCCTCTCCATAAATCGCGCGCCCACCTAGCGTCATTTTGAAACCGTTGTAATCGCGTGGGTTGTGACTACCAGTGATTTGAATACCGCTTTTGCACGTGGGATCAATTTCGCCAGAAGCCGCAAAGTACAGCTGAGGCGTAGTCACCATGCCCACATCAATGACACTCACCCCAGCCTCGCAAAGCCCATACATTAAAGCTTGTGAGAGTTCCAATCCTGTCAGTCTGCCATCGCGTCCAACGGCAACAATGCGCTCGCCGCACTTGATAGCATGCGTACCAAAGGCACGGCCGAGACGGCGGGCGATTTCTGGATTCAGTGCCGTTGGGGTGATGCCACGAATGTCGTAGGCTTTAAATATGCTCGAATCAAGCTTCATAAGTTATTTTTATTTTTGGTGGCTAAGTGCATTGCTCACTAGTTTGGAAGTGATGTCAACGATTCGAATCATGCGCTCGTAGGGCATACGAGTAGGACCAATCACACCAAGTGTTCCAACGATTTGCCCATCGACTTTGTATGGTGCACTAACGACTGAGAGCTCTTCAAATGGCACGATGTGACTCTCGCCGCCAATGTAGATGCGCACGCCTTGTGCCTGCGCTGAGGTATCCAACAAATGCAGCAACTGCGTCTTTTGTTCGAACATATCAAAGGTACGGCGTAGTTGCCCCATGTCGCTGGCAAAGTCTGACACAGACAGCAGATTGCGCTCGCCTGAGATAACGACCTCGTCCGCCGGCTGGCTCATGGCGTCCGAGCTGGCTTGTACGGCGGCTTGCATGAGACTGGCGATTTCACTTTGCAAGGATTGCAATTCAGCTTTGAGTTGCTGGCGCACTTGCCCCATTTCAAGCCCTGCATAGTGCGCATTCAAATAATTAGATGCTTCGATCAGTTGGCTTTGAGAGTAATCCGTTGGCGTGAAGATGACACGATTTTGCACGTCCCCTTCTGGCGACACGATGATGACTAAATAGCGTTTTTCAGAAAGGCGTAGAAACTCAATATGTTTAAAAATAGCGCTTCTCTTGGGTGCAAGAACGACGCCCACAAATTGCGACAGGCTGGATAGCAAATTGGCAGCGTTGGCAATCACCTTTTGCGGTTGCTCTGCCGCTAGCTCGGAAGGCATGCCAGATAAGCCATCGCGCTGTACGGTCAACATTGAATCGACAAACAAACGATAACCACGCGCAGTAGGTACACGACCCGCCGAGGTGTGAGGGCTCACAATCAACCCAAGATCTTCCAAGTCCGCCATCACATTGCGTATGGTGGCAGCAGAAAGCTCTAATCCCGGTGCTTTGGAGAGGGTGCGCGAACCAACAGGCGTGCCGTCGGCAATGTAGCGCTCGACTAGCGTTTGAAGTAGGAGTTTGGCGCGATCATCTAACATGTTGCGCTAGATTATCACTGGCTAATCTTGGTCAACGCTATGAGTGCGCTGCCAATCAGCCTTATTTTTTATCGCGGAAGCGACGTAGAGCGGCAAACTGCGCTGCAAGCACAGCCAGCTCAGACTGAGCTTTAGCTAAATCAATATCGCTCTTCGCATTTTTAAGCGCTTCTTCAGCGGCTTGCTTAGCAGCGTTGGCTTTTTCTTCGTCAAGGTCTTTGCCGCGCACAGCCGTATCGGAGAGCACGGTCACGCAGTTAGGTTGAACCTCTAACATGCCGCCTGCAACGAAGATGAACTCCTCGCCGCCGTCCGCTGTTTCAATGCGCACCGTGCCAGGACGAATGCGCGTGATCAGTGGTGTATGGCGCGGCTTGATACCGAGTTCGCCCACCTCGCCTGGCAAGGCAACAAAAGTCGCTTCGCCAGAGTAAATGGACTCTTCGGCAGAAACTACATCAACGTGAATCGTGTTCATCTTGCTGCCTTAGATTTTTTTGGCTTTTTCGATAGCTTCGTCAATCGTGCCAACCATGTAGAACGCTTGCTCTGGCATGTGATCGCACTCGCCATTCACAATCATTTTGAAGCCACGAATGGTTTCTGCGAGGGTGACGTATTTACCAGCTGTGCCTGTAAACACTTCAGCAACGTGGAACGGTTGTGACAAGAAGCGTTGAATCTTACGAGCACGTGCCACAGCCAGTTTATCTTCTGGTGCCAGCTCGTCCATACCCAAAATCGCAATAATGTCGCGGAGTTCTTTGTAACGCTGGAGCGTACCTTGCACAGCACGAGCTGTGTTGTAGTGGTCATCACCGACCACTAACGGGTCGAGCTGACGGCTGGTGGAATCAAGTGGATCAACCGCTGGGTAGATACCCAAAGCAGCGATGTCACGCGACAGCACAACCGTAGAGTCCAAGTGAGCAAACGTTGTCGCAGGGGATGGATCGGTCAAGTCATCCGCTGGCACGTAAACGGCTTGAATGGAAGTAATCGAGCCAACTTTCGTTGATGTAATACGCTCTTGCAAACGACCCATTTCTTCAGCCAACGTTGGTTGGTAACCCACAGCCGAAGGCATA
>JANPAY010000093.1:0-3834 GCA_031430155.1 Comamonadaceae bacterium | reverse complement strand
TTTTGTTGCGTGGGCTATAGAGCAAATTAGCACGCGGCACATGGGTTGCGCACACGGGTTTGCATTTGCCGCAGCGCAGACAATCCTTCACGCTGTCGGCAATCGCACCAATGTCAGACTGTTGCATGATGATGGACTCGTGTCCCATCAATCCAAACGACGGGGTGTAAGCATTGGTCAAATCCGCGACGTATTCCGTACGCAAGAGTTTGCCTTTGTTAAAGCGCCCCTCGGGATCCACCTTGGCTTTGTAGTCCGCAAACGGCTTGAGCTCCGCATCACTCAAAAACTCTAGCTTGGTAATGCCAATGCCGTGTTCGCCCGAAATCACGCCGTCTAAGTGACGCGCCAACACCATGATCCGCGCGACCGCATGATGCGCTGTTTGTAGCATCTCGTAGTCATCTGAATTGACCGGTAGGTTAGTGTGGACGTTGCCGTCGCCCGCATGCATATGCAAAGCCGCCCAGACTTTGCCCTTGAGTACGCGTTGGTGGATGGCATTGCACTCATTCAAGATGTTGGCATTCACTGCGCCTGCAAATATCGCCGTCAGCGGGGCTTTGATTTGCGTTTTCCAACTAGCGCGTAGTACATGGGTTTGCAAATCAACAAAATGAGTGTCGATATTAGTTAGCCATTCTTGCCATTGATTTTTAACGGCAGAGATCAACTCGCTGGCTTGGGCGACATGACCGCTCTCTTTGTCGATTTTGTCACTGCCCAAATAGGCGAGTAGCTCGTCGCAGATTTTTATTTTGTTGGCAAGCGACAGCTCGATATTGATGCGCTCAATGCCTTCGGTGTACTCGCCCATGCGCTCAAGTGGGATCACCACGTCTTCGTTAATTTTGAAAGCATTGGTGTGCTTGCTAATGGCGGCAGTCTTCTTGCGGTCTAGCCAAAACTTTTTACGCGCTTCAGGTGAAATCGCTACAAAGCCTTCACCGGCGCGGCTTCCCGCAATTCGAACGACTTCGGACGTGGCGCGAGCGACAGCATCGGCATCGTCACCCGCAATGTCACCAAATAGCACCATCTTAGGCAGGCCAGATGCCGACATCGCAGCACCTTTTTTGCTCTTGGTCGCATAGCCCACCGCCTTCAAATAGCGGTCGTCTAAGTGTTCTAAACCAGCGAGAACCACGCCTGTGCGCTTAGCTTCATCAAACATGAAGTTCTTGATATCGACGATAGAAGGCACAGCGTCTTTGGGGTTGCCAAAAAACTCAAGGCACACCGTGCGTGTGTGCGCAGGCATTTTGTGCACGATCCAGCGGGCGGATGTGATGAGGCCATCGCAGCCTTCTTTTTGTATGCCGGGCAGACCGGCCAAAAACTTATCGGTGACATCTTTGCCAAGGCCTTCTTTGCGGAAGGTGCGGCCAGGGATGTCGAGTTGCTCGGTACGCAGCAAAGTTTTGCCATCTGCTTTGAAATATTGCAGCTCAAAGCTTGCAAACGGCACATCGTGAATTTTGCCAAGGTTGTGATTGAGTCGCGTCACCTCTAGCCATTCAGCTTGCGGAGTGACCATGCGCCAGCTCGCCAAATTGTCAAGCGCTGTACCCCACAGCACCGCTTTTTTACCGCCCGCATTCATCGCGATGTTGCCGCCAATGCAGGATGCTTCGGCAGACGTTGGATCGACCGCAAACACAAAGCCTGCGGCCTCCGCCGCGTCCGCCACGCGCTGCGTGACCACGCCTGCTTCAGACCAAACGGTAGCAACGTCACGCGGCGAACCATCTGCATGAGTCACGCCAGGCAATCGGCGCATTTCGACTG
Organism: Comamonadaceae bacterium; assembly: GCA_031430155.1. Lineage (GTDB taxonomy): Bacteria > Pseudomonadota > Gammaproteobacteria > Burkholderiales > Burkholderiaceae_C > JASGCK01. The sequence goes on along the minus strand of JANPAY010000093.1, from coordinate 2,046 downwards.
CGCTCATGGCTTCTAATTTTTCGGTATTGATGACGACCGACTTCCACGTCAGCGGAATCGCGCCACCTGTGTAGCCTGTACCGCCACCGCGAGGCACGATAGTGAGTCCTAACTCGATGCAGCCTTTAACTAAAGCCGCCATCTCTGCTTCAGAGTCGGGGCAGAGCACGAGGAGGGGGTATTCGACGCGCCAATCGGTGGCATCCGTCACGTGGCTGACGCGTGATAGCGGATCGAACTTGAGGTTGTCTTTTGCTGTGAGTTTGCCAAGTAGCTTGGCGGTTTGTTTGCGCAATTTGGCAACGCTGTCAAAAGCAGAATCAAATGCTTCAACTAAGCGCTTGGCAGCAACCAGCAACTGTCCGACTTCGTCATCACGCTGCTTGGCCGCAGCGTCGCCTGCGTTGGGTGTGCGGCGACGTTCGATTTCATTTAAACGGTGCCAGATGGCATCCACCAACAATTTACGGCGCTTGGGGTTGTCTAGCAAATCGTCTTGCAGGTACGGATTGCGCTGCACCACCCACACATCGCCCAGCACCTCGTACAGCATCCGAGCCGAGCGCCCTGTGCGGCGCTCGCTGCGCAGCTCGTTCAGAATGTCCCAAGCGGGAGAGCCCAGAAGGCGAATCACGATCTCGCGATCAGAGAAGCTGGTGTAGTTGTAGGGGATTTCGCGCAGGCGTTGGGTATCAGGAGATGGATCGCTCATGCCTCGATTATCCCCTTACTTAAACCATCAATCGTCTGAGTCAACATAGGTTTGCACTTGTCCTGTCGTCATCCAATTAATGATGGCTCGTGAGACGCCTCGCTGCCTGTCCTCAAATGAATGGTGATTCGCTCCGCCACAGACAAATCCTGTTTGTCCACCGCCTCGAACCGTCACAAGATTGTTTCGCGAATAACGCTTCACTGCCGCATAAGGTGTGCTACGGCACTCATCTTGTTCATGCGCAATGTTGAGCACAGGAATTTTGATGGCGGCCATGTCAAAATTCCACATCGAGCGGGCGAGAGTGCCTGCAGTACCGCTCATGGCCGATGAATTAACCGCGCCCTTTAGCTGATCGGGCATCTTGAGTGACAACCAGCGCGAAGAGATACCACCAGAGCTGTGACCGAAGATATAAAAATCTTTGAACGCATATTGCGTGCGTAAGAACTGGATGACTTTTGATACATCGTCTACATATTGTTTTGAGCTGCGGTAGTCGTCATCGCATTGACCCTCGCGCTCCCATTGATCCGTTGGACAGCCCATCGCAACCAAGGCAATACCCGCCTGTTTAAATAGATCGACATACGGATGCAGGTATTGCATATACCTATTGCTTGTGGCAGCCCACGCACCGTCGATCATGATGCGCCCCTCGCTACCGGGTGTGCCGGGGACAACGAGCAGCACCTTGTCGACAGGCACACCAGGATCTAGCATGGCGATGTTCATCGTGACGCCTGTTCGATCGGTTGGCACGGCATAGAACGCAGGTTTAAGGCTTTGCGCTAAAGCCGAACTGCATAAGAAGACGCTAAAAATGGTTGTCCCGCCTAGCAGCACGAAGGAAAAGTATTTTTTGAGTTTGATCATGGCATCGACTCCTTATTTCTTAATGATCATCAAGCTCAGCGCTTGCACGACTTGCGCGGGTTCAATCGTAGTTAAGCATCGCAGATGAGCCGAGCCCTCAAGCGGACATTCACGCTTGAAGCAGGGACTGCAATCGAGACCTTGCATTTCTTTTAGCCACAGCACTTTTGCCTTGTCGTTTAAGGGCGGGGTATGGCGCGGATCGGATGAGCCAAAAATAGCGACTTGTGGGATACCAAAGGCCGCCGCCACGTGCATGAGCCCCGAGTCGTTGCTGACCATGCTCCTGGCGTTGGCGATGATGTCAATCGCTTCTGCGAGCGATGTCTTGCCAGCCAAGTTGTGAACAGCTTGCGTAGGCGATGCCCCGAACCGTTGTGAGGCCATATCCCGTATGGCCTCGCACAGGGGTGCTTCTTTGACTGAACCTAAAAGTACGACTGGATGATCGAGCT
>JANPAY010000092.1:0-2758 GCA_031430155.1 Comamonadaceae bacterium | reverse complement strand
AAAAGGTGAGTCACCACCGCCTTTTGATTTATTGTTTTGGAACGGTGACGCGACTAATTTGCCAGGCCCTATGTACGCGTGGTATTTGCGCCATACCTACCTAGAGAACAATTTATCCAAATCCAAGTACTGCTTGGTGGCGGATGAGCGTGTGGATTTTGAAGCGATCGATATGCCCGTCTACATCTATGGCTCACGCGAAGACCATATCGTGCCGATTGAAGGCGCGTATGCCAGTACGCAATTACTGTCTGGAAAAAAACGTTTTGTCATGGGCGCATCGGGGCATATTGCGGGTGTGATCAATCCACCGATTAAGAAAAAACGCAGCCACTGGACGCGTGATGACGGTAAGTTACCGAGCACGCAAGCGAAGTGGTTAGAGGGCGCGACGGAACATGCTGGCAGTTGGTGGGATGACTGGGCGCATTGGTTAAAACCCTTGGCAGGGAAAACGATAGCTAGCCCAAAAGCTTACGGACGGGCAAAATTCAAACCCATAGAAGCGGCTCCGGGGAGATATGTCAAAGTTAAAGCGCAGGTTTAAATCATTTTTATAGACGCTGACGGCGACAACGGGTTTCAGTTCAATTTTTAAACTAGGAGAGTTTCTATGTCTACAAATGACATCGTCATTGTGGCTGCTACGCGCACCGCTGTTGGCAAATTTGGTGGTTCGCTATCGAAGATGGCGGCGACTGAAATGGGGTCTATCGTGATCCGCGAAGCGATGGCGAGAGCCAAGCTTGATCCTTCGCAAGTGGGCGAAGTCATCATGGGACAAGTGCTGGCCGCAGGTGCAGGACAAAATCCAGCGCGTCAAGCCCTCATCAAATCAGGCATTGCCAAAGAAACACCCGCACTCACCATCAACGCCGTTTGTGGCTCGGGTCTGAAGGCCGTCATGCTGGCGGCGCAAGCTGTGGCGTGGGGCGACAGCGAGATTGTGATTGCCGGCGGACAAGAAAACATGAGCGCTGCGCCGCACGTTTTGAACGGCTCACGCGATGGTCAGCGTATGGGCGATTGGAAAATGATTGACTCCATGATTGTGGACGGCCTGTGGGACGTGTACAACCAATATCACATGGGTATTACGGCTGAGAATGTGGCCAAAGCACATGGCATCACCCGCGACATGCAAGATGCGCTCGCGCTGTCGTCGCAAATGAAGGCGATGGCTGCGCAAGATGCGGGCAAGTTCAAAGACGAAATCGTGGGTGTCTCGATGGCGCAGAAAAAAGGCGATCCGATCGTCTTTGCTGCGGACGAGTTCATCAACCGTAAATCAAGCGCCGAGGGGCTTGCAGGCCTTCGCCCTGCGTTCGACAAAGCAGGTGGCGTGACGGCGGGCAATGCCTCTGGCATTAACGACGGTGCAGCAGCTGTGGTGGTCATGAGCGCGGCTAAAGCGGCGGCGCTAGGCCTGACACCTTTGGCGCGTATTGCATCCTTTGCCAGCACGGGTTTAGACCCCGCACTCATGGGCATGGGGCCCGTATCGGCATCGCGCAAAGCCTTAGCCCGTGCGGGCTGGAAGGCATCCGACATTGACTTGTTCGAGCTGAATGAAGCTTTTGCAGCACAAGCTTGCGCTGTCAACAAAGAGTTAGATATTGATCCCGCTCGCGTCAACGTGAACGGCGGTGCGATTGCCATTGGTCACCCGATTGGTGCGTCTGGTTGCCGTATTTTGGTGACGCTGCTGCACGAAATGCAGCGCACGAATGCCAAAAAGGGTTTGGCCGCACTGTGTATCGGCGGCGGTATGGGCGTGTCACTCGCCTTAGAGCGTTAAGAATTATTTAAAACAAGGAGAAAAATATGTCTAAAAAAGTAGCTTACGTCACAGGTGGTATGGGCGGCATCGGTACCTCGATTTGCCAGCGCTTGCACAAAGAAGGTTTCACGGTTGTGGCCGGCTGCGGCCCCACACGCGATCACGCCAAATGGTTGGCTGAGCAAAAAGCTGAAGGCTATACCTTCTACGCTTCGGTTGGTAATGTGGGTGATTGGGATTCCACGGTGGAAGCTTTTGCGGCGGTTAAAGCGGCGCATGGCTCTATTAGTGTGTTGGTTAACAATGCGGGTATTACGCGCGACGGTCAGTTCCATAAAATGAGCAAGGCTGACTGGGATGCGGTGATTTCGACCAATCTGAACAGCATGTTCAACGTGACCAAGCAAGTGGTGGGCGACATGATTGAGGCCAAATTTGGTCGCATCATCAACATCAGCTCGGTGAATGGTCAAAAGGGACAGTTTGGCCAAGTGAACTATTCAACGGCTAAAGCGGGATTGCATGGCTTCACAATGGCCTTGGCGCAAGAGTTGGCAGCGAAGGGCGTGACGGTCAACACCGTGAGTCCTGGCTACATTGGTACGGACATGGTCAAAGCGATTCGTCCAGACGTGCTGGAAAAAATCGTCGCGGGCGTACCAGCCAAACGCCTTGGAACGCCAGAAGAGATTGCTTCCATCATTGCATGGATTGCGTCCGAAGAGGGCGGCTACGCCACGGGCGCAGACTTCTCGCTGAATGGTGGTTTGCACATGGGATAAACGGATTTATCCGATTAACCCAAAAACGCCATGCTGTTGCATGGCGTTTTTTTATGCGAGCGTTTTACCGTACCAGCATTCGCTCAACGTAGCGCGCAATCAAATCAATTTCCAGATTGACGTGGCTACCGACCTTGAGCTCGCCCAGCGCTGTGTTTTCAATCGTGTGCGGGATGAGGTTGATGCTGATCTCGCA
>JANPAY010000091.1:0-5054 GCA_031430155.1 Comamonadaceae bacterium | reverse complement strand
GATTCACTATGAACGTCGCACAAGAACTTGCTCATACAACACCTAGAACGACGACCGTCTTCACATCGGGCAACAGTCAAGCGGTGCGCTTGCCCAAGGAGTTTCGGTTTGATAGTAAGCAGGTGTTTATCGAGCGGCGCGGAACTGAAATTGTTCTCAGGCCAAAGCAGCTGACCATGCGAGAGTTTTTAGATGAGCTGCCGCACATTTTAGATGCCCCATTGCAGGATCCTGACCCAATCGAACCTACGATTCAAGCTTGGTAAGCATCCATGAGCGGCTATTTGATTGATACCAATATTTGGAGTTTTTTGCAGCAGCGCAAATATCCAAAACTTGACACGCGATTTGCAAAGTGCAGCCCCGATCAACTTTATCTCTCAGCTATCGTGCGCGGAGAGCTGGAGGTAGGCTTTGAGAAAGGTGACAAGAGAATTGAGAGGCGCATAAGCCTAGACAAAATCATCAGGGTAGCGCAACACTTAATCGTGAACCCTGCCGTAGCTGTGATGTACGCCAAAGTTCGGGCAGAATTAGAAAAGGCAGGGGTGCCGATAGGTGGTAACGACACATGGATAGCTGCAGAGGCGATGCATTACAACTTGACTTTGATTACCGACAACGTCCGCGAGTTTGAGCGGGTGGCGGGGCTTCGGGTTGAAAATTGGACGGAATAGGGTAAAAAATGAGCAATACTAAAAATCCATATACAACTCGCTCCAGACGTCTACAAGATGTAATTGCTGCCATTCAATACATGGCAACTTATGAAACAGCAGTAGCAAAGGCGGAAACATGGGCGGAAAGATTTGGTCAGAACCCAGTGAGTGTTGATTTTTGGGAAATGGTATTTAGAGATCATCCTGAATTTTTTAGAGTCTACGAATCAGAGGAGGGGGTAGGCAGTTATTCGTTGGTTTTACGCAAAAGTCAACCTCGGCTCTGGCATAGAGATGAACATAGAAATGTGACACCTGACGAAAAAATTGCGATAGAGAAATTAGGGAAGACAGTTCGACTAACTTTTGCTCCATTGGACTCAGGGCAGATCATTTCATTAGTTGAAATAGCTATTAAATTACATGAAGCAGAACTCATTCATCAAGAGAAAACTAGATGGTGGTTTAGTTTAGTTGGTATCTTCGCAAGCGTAGTCGCGGCAATAGCTAGCGTATTTGTTGTATATGGAAAGTTAAATACGCACATCGAAGCCAATGGAGTCAACGTCACTAGTGAGGCGGCTATTGCGACAGAGAGTGCATCGCCGGCTAAGCAGTTAAAGCGAAAATAAATACATGCTAATCGACTTCTTCTACGCGCTACGCGCCGCAAAACTTCCCGTCTCCGTTAAGGAGCATTTGTCGCTCTTGGAGGCCTTAAACGCTAATGTGGTGGGGCCGCGTTCGGACGATGCCGCCTCGATGGATGATTTTTATTACCTCTCGCGGGCGACGCTGATTAAAGACGAAAAGCACTACGACAAGTTTGACCGTGCTTTTGCACAGTATTTCAAAGGCGTGGAATCTCTTGCTGATTTCAACAAGGAGATTCCTGCTGAGTGGTTGCGTAAAAACCTGGAGTCCATGCTGTCTGCCGAGGAAGCCGCCAAGCTTAAAGCGATGGGCTGGGACGAGTTGATGGAGACGCTAAAGAAGCGCTTAGAAGAGCAAAAAGAACGGCACGAGGGCGGCTCTAAATGGATTGGCACGGGCGGCACATCGCCGTTTGGTGCGTATGGGCAAAACCCAGCGGGCATTCGGATTGGTCAAGCAGGGAGTCGTAACAAGAGCGCAGTCAAAGTGTGGGATCAACGCGCGTACAAAGACTATGACGATACGCAGGAGCTGGGCACGCGCAACATCAAAATTGCGCTACGCCGCTTGCGTAAGTTTGCCCGCGAAGGACATGAGGATGAGTTAGACCTCGATCAAACCATCACCAAAACCGCAGCGAATGCGGGCTTTTTGGATATCAAGATGCGTCCCGAGCGGCATAACAACGTAAAGGTGCTGATTTTGATGGACGTGGGCGGCACGATGGACGAGCACGTGCAGCGCGTGGAAGAAATGTTCTCCGCTGCCAAGGCCGAGTTCAAGCACATGGAATTTTATTATTTCCATAATTGCGTGTACGACTTCATGTGGAAAAACAACCGCCGACGTTACGCTGAAAAGTTTGAAACTTGGGATATTCTGCGCAAGTACAACAAGGACTACAAGCTCATTTTTATTGGTGACGCGACCATGAGCCCTTATGAGATTTTGCAGCCAGGCGGCAGCGTGGAATACAACAATGCCGAGGCAGGGGCGGAGTGGCTGGTACGCCTCATCAACACTTTCCCCAAGCACGCGTGGATTAATCCTGAGCCGCAAGGCGTGTGGCAGTATCGACAAAGTATCGGCATCATTCAACAAATTGTGGGCAACAAGATGTTCCCGATGACACTGAAGGGTTTAGAAGACGCGATGCGGCAATTGACTAAATAATGAATTCATTTTTAAAGGAGAGCAGCATGAAAAAACTGATTTGTTTCGCATTGAGCGGTTGGGTTATTTGTGGGGCGTATGCGCAGACGCCAGCAGCTACGCCTGCGAAGGCGACAGCCAAAGTGGAGAGCGCCGCCAAGGTCATTGAACGTGCGCAAGCAGCGATGGGTTCGGCAGCCGTGAACAGTCTTGCCTTCACTGCCAGCGGTACTGGGGCTACGTTCGGACAGGCCTACCTGCCCTCATCGCCTTGGCCCAAAATCAACTACTCTAATTTTGCACGGCATTACGACTATGCCAACTCCGCCATGAGCGAAGAGGCCGCAAGGGTTCGCGCTGAACCCAATGGCGGTGGGGCTGTGCCGCTTATGGGCACGGGCGAGCAAAAAACATCGGGGCGATTGAGTGGTGACTTTGCTTGGAATATGACCCCCACGCCATCAGCTTCACCCAGAGATGTCGATGGGCGGATTCACGATTTGTGGACGAGTCCGCATGGCGCGCTGCGCGCAGCCGCCAACTACAACGCCATTGTCAAAAAAGTGACGTTGAACAAACAAGCCATGACGACCCTTGGCTTTACCGTGCCGGGGCGCTTTGCGGCTGTTGTGTACATCAACGCTCGGGGCATGGTCGCGGGCGTGGATTCGGTGATGCCAAGTCCTGTGCTGGGTGACGTGTCGGTGACCACTTGGTATGACGATTACCAAGATTTCTCTGGTGTGAAATTTCCAAGCCGTATCAGGCAAGAAATGGCAGGACATCCTACGCTAGATGTTGCGGTGTCTAACGTACAAGTGGGTACATCGCTGGACACGGCCGTGCCAGACGCTGTGCGTAACTTCAAAGAGAACGTCGTCGCCTCAAGCGCGGCAGATGCAGGAGGCCTTGGCGTGTGGTTTTTGGCAGGTGGCTCGCATAACAGTGTGCTGATTGAAATGGCGGATCACGCTGTGCTGGTGGAGTCGCCGCTCTACGATGGCCGCTCGCTCGCGGTACTGGCCAAGGCCAAAGAACTGTTGCCTACCAAGCCCGTGCGTTACGTTATCAATTCGCATCATCACTTCGATCACGCGGGCGGATTGCGCACAGCGGCGTCCGCAGGGTTGACCTTGGTGACGAGTCAAGCAGCCAAGCCTTATTTTGAGAAGGCACTGGCTAATCCCAATCGTTTGCGTCCTGATGCTTTGGCTGCAAGCAGCGCCAAATGGAGCGTAGAAGGCGTGAGCGGCAAACGCGTGATGACCAGTGCAGCAATCGGAGCGACCAGTGGGTCGCAGCGCGCCGTGGAGATTTACGAGATCAAAGACAGCGTCCACGCGCAAGGCTTCTTGATGGTGTACTTGCCAGCTGAAAAAATCTTGATTGAAGCCGATGCCTATACGCCAGGTGCACCCAACGCTCCAACGCCAGCCAAGTTGAATGACAACAATCTCAACCTTGCCGTCAATATTCAAGCTAATAGCTTGCAAGTGGCGCGCTTTTTACCGCTGCACGGACGTATGGTAGATGCGGCGGAGTTCAACCGAGCCATTGGGCAAGGTCAATAAAGGCAAAGACAGTGATGCAAGATCCGCGTGAATTTTTAAAACATCTCTATGGCGTCGCTGTTAAACGAGCTCAGCCAGCACATACGCTAGGCGACTTTATGCCCGAGCCGCCAACCAAGGCGGGTGCTCGCACGGTGGTGGTGGGCGCGGGTAAGGCTGCGGGTGCGATGGCGCAAGCGTTTGAGCAGCTCTGGCTTGAGCGCTATCCCAACGCACCCATGAGCGGCATGGTGGTGACGCGCTATGGACACACGCCGCCCACGCCAATTGGCTTGCAAGGAAAAATCAAAATTGTCGAAGCCGCGCATCCTGTTCCCGATGCAGCGGGGCTTGCCGCAGCAGAGAAAATTTTGCAATCGGTGCAAGGTCTCTCGGCGGACGATTTGGTGGTTTGCTTGATCTCAGGCGGTGGCTCGTCTTTGCTGACCTTGCCTTGCGAGGGTTTGAGTTTCCCTGAAAAACAAGCGATCAATCAAGCGCTACTGATGAGTGGCGCCAATATCGGCGAGATGAACTGCGTGCGCAAACACTTGTCGCGTATCAAGGGCGGGCGCTTAGCGGCGGCTTGCGGTGCGGCGCGTTTGGTAACGCTGGCGATTAGCGATGTGCCAGGCGACGATGTCTCCGTCATTGCGAGCGGTCCTACGGTCGTTGACACCACGACTTGCGCAGACGCACTAGCGATCCTTTCCAAATATGCCATCGAGCTCCCCACCAATATCCATAAGGCTTTGCAGGCAGGCACGCTTGAAACACCCAAGGCGCTTGGCCTACAGGCAAGCGCCCTCGCGCAAATTCATCTCATTGCCACACCGCAGCAATCATTGGAGGCTGCGGCAGATGCGGCGCGTGCGCTTGGCGTGACCGCCTATATCTTGTCCGATGAAATTGAAGGCGAATCGCGCGAAGTGGCGAAGGTTCACTCCGCGCTTGCCATCAGCACTCAGCGCGGACGTAGCAGCTTTAAAACGCCTTGCGTGATTTTGAGTGGCGGCGAAACCACGGTCACTGTCCGTCC
>JANPAY010000090.1:0-5758 GCA_031430155.1 Comamonadaceae bacterium | reverse complement strand
AACGCATGCCAAAAGCGGCGCAGAGATGGTGCTCTACTCGGTGAACGCCATAAGCGGTTCAACAGAGAGCCAAGGAGAAGTCACGGTGCGCTTGCAAAATTCAGGCCGCGTCGTCAACGGTGTAGGCGCAGACCCCGACATCATCGTCGCCAGCGCGAAGGCTTACTTGAGCGCACTCAACAAGCTGCACAGCAAAGCGGATCGGGTTGCTGCGCAGGGGTGAGTATCGTTTTTGCTAATCTCGGTATTAAATGTCGGATATTTAGTAGAAAGTTAAGTCGTTAACAATTTGAAAGGTAATGAAGTGAAAGAGATAAATGGATACGCATTACCGATTTACTCAAATGCCGTCAGGGATAACGCTCTATTCCACTATACAAATGCGAATGGGTTAATGGGCTTGTTTGATTCAAAAGAAATGTGGAGCACTGCTTACTACTGCGCAAATGATGAGCAAGAGTTTATCTCTGGGCAAGGCGTTTTAAGATCCATGTTATGGGCTGAAACGAATAAATTGAGGGAGGAAAATGACCATCGTGTTGGAATCTTTTACAGCCGTGGAGCTGATGTCTATGGCTATGCTGAAAGTTTTGAGAGGTTATTAACCTCGATGGCGTTTAGCTCGTTATGTGCATACATCACCTGCTTTTGTAAGCCGAACGAGCAAGAAGATTTTTATTTCGGCCTTTTGAGTCAATGGCGGGGTTATGGGGTAGATGGCGGTTATGCACTTCAATTTAATCGAGAAAAATTAGAAAAAATTGTTGTGCGCATGCAAGGTGAGATGAGCTTAGGATATGACTTGCAAGACGTGTACTACTCCGTTGAAAACCCATTCAAACAAGAAGTCTTAGATCATTCTGAAGCTTTTCTTGCTGCTTATAGTTCGCATCTCGACGAACTAGCAAAACCATTAGACTTTGACAGAAAAACTTGGACTAACCCGATACCGAATTTGTTAAATGGTCCTCTTGAGAGTCTAATTACTTACCTTACATATACTAAGAACAAGCACTTTGCTGAGGAGAAGGAGTGTCGACTTAGTCTAGTTCAGCCTATAGATAAATTCTCTAAGTCGCTTGAGGTGCGATACCTGAATCGAGGAGGACTTATAGTGCCATATACGGCTACTCCGAAAGAAAAATTCGATATTCTCAGCTGCATTGACGGGATTATTGTTGGGCCTGGGCACCGTATGGGGGCGCGTTACAAATCAGTATGTCAATTGGTCAAACAATCAGGCTATCAAATAATGGTTCGACCTTCTGAAATTCCTTTTACAAGAGCTTAAAAACGGAGTTTGCATGTCCACACGCTTCGCCAAAAGAGTCTTCCTAGTCGCCGCTATCTACGGCATCGTTGCGGTGTTTCCGCAGTACTTTATGGAGGCGAAGCTGGGCATCGACTTCCCGCCGCCGCTTAATCATCCTGAGCATTTTTATGGTTTCCTTGGCATTGCGCTGGCGTGGCAATTTGCGTTTTTGTTGATTGCCAAGGACGTGGTGCGTTACCGTCTCTTTATGCTGCCTGCGGCTTTTGAGAAGCTATCGTTTGGCGTTGCCGTCTTGGTGCTGTACGCACAGGGGCGAGTGGTGGCGCTGGCTGCTGGCGCTGCGGTGATTGACCTTGTATTCGCGCTGTTTTTCTTGCTGGCGTTTCGGGCTACGCGGAACAAATAATTATCTGTATAATCTGCATCATTCCTATTTTGGAGTGAATGTTATGCAAACTTTTACCTCTCGCGAAGTACAAACTCAATTTGGCATGGTCTTAGACTTTGCCAAGCGTGCGCCTATCACGGTGACGCAATATGGACGGCCATCTTTCATGATGGTGCCGCTCGATATTGGACAAGAGGCGGTGCGTATCAGCAATGCCGCTCGTTTTGCCGATTTTTTAGATGCGATGCCCGCGCCCAATAGCGCCGCAACTGCACTCAGCTTGGAAGATGTCAATCGCTTAGTCCATGAAGTCAGGCCATAAGTGCATCGTCTTTGACACGAGCACTTTGATTGGCTGTTGTCTGACGCAACAAGGTCGTCCCGCCGAGGCGCTAGCCTATGCGCTAAGAAATTTCACGGTTGCTGTGTCTGTCAGCACCAAAGCCGAAGCTATTGAGGTATTTCAGCGCGACAAATTTGATCCTTGGAAGTCGCATCAAGACCGAATGACGTTCTTAAATGGATTTCTAGGTGCAGCAAAAGAGTTTGTGGTGACACAACTTGTGAACGATTGCCGCGACCCCAAGGACAATAAATTTTTAGAGCTTGCACTAGCTGCCAAAGCGATCATGATTGTGTCGAGCGATTCGGATTTGCTGGTTCTCAACCCGTATCGAAATATAGAAATACTCACGCCTGTCGATTTTTTAGCTCGAATGAATCATGTCCACACTCCTTAAACCCCTCAAAGGCATCCGCATCGTCAGCCTTGCGCTCAACCTGCCTGGCCCTGCTGCTTTGATGCGTTGCCGCGCTTTGGGCGCGACTTGTATCAAGGTGGAGCCTTTGGCTGCGGGTGGCAGTGACCCTATGAAGGCGTACAACCCTGCCGCTTATGCGCAAATGCACGCGGGTGTGCGGACACTGGCACTCGATCTAAAAAGCGAGAGAGGCCAAGCTAGGCTTGGCTTAGAGCTGGATAAGGCGGACGTGCTGCTCACGTCGTTTCGCCCATCCGCACTCAAGCGTTTAGGGCTAGATTGGCCGCAGCTACGCAAACGTCACCCCCAGCTGTGGCAGGTGGCGATTGTGGGCGGTGAAGGTGATGCTGCGGATGTGGCAGGCCATGACTTGACGTACCTTGCTGAGCACGGGTTGGTGACGGGGCTAGATTTACCTGCAACACTGTTTGCCGATATGACGGGTTCGCTCTTAGCGGTAGAGGCCATACTGGGTGCGGCTTTGCAACAAAAAATGGTCACTAAACCACAGCTGATAAGGGTTTCACTAGGTGCAGCGGCTAAGTACCTTGCTTTTCCCAGAAGCTGGGGGCTAACATGGTCTAACGGTGCTGTTGGCGGCGCACATGCGGGCTATCAAGTTTACAAATGCAAGGATGGACGAGCGGCTGTGGCGGCGCTGGAGCCGCACTTCGCAAAAAATCTCTGTGCCCTTGCAGGCCTTGAACTAACTGGCTTTGCCGCCATGATGCAGCCCAAAACGAAAGCCGATTTAAAACGTTGGTTTGCCAAGCAAACTTGTGCCGTGCTGGATGTGTTGGCCAAACAACACGACTTGCCGATATATACGCTTAGACCTTAATTTAGGTTTTAAAAGGTACGCTCAAAAATCCTCTAAACCGTGCCCGACCCCCGCGTACAGGTGCGGCGGTAAGTCTGTAATTAGGAAAGCGCTGCAAGAAGATTTGTAGGGCGACACGGCCCTCTAACCTAGCCAGATGCAGCCCCGCGCATTGGTGCACACCAAATCCAAAGGACAAATGCTTGCAGTTGGGGCGTGTGATGTCTAGCTCTTCGGCGCGTTCAAACTGCGCTGGGTCGCGGTTGGCAGCGCCAATACATAGCGTGATGAGTGTGCCTGCTGGCAGGGGCACACCGCCCACCACGCAGTCTACGTTGGCACGGCGATTGCCGAGTTGGTTAGAGGATTCGAAGCGCAAGAACTCATCGACGGCTGAGTTCATCACGTCAACCAGTTTTTCTTTGTCATTGGCACACTCGGCAATACGCTCTATAAGCAAGGCTTTTTGCGCGGGCCATTCTTCTAGTGCGACAAGGGCGTTACCAATTAAGTTGGTCGTGGTTTCGTGCCCCGCATTCAAAATAAAAATGCAGTTGTGCAGCAGCTCGCGCTCAGAGAGTGCCTCGCCGTTGTCGCTACGGGTGCCTTGTATCAGGCGTGTCAGTACATCGTTTTGCGGATCGCCTGGGTTGGCACGGCGATCGGCCACTAGCACTTTGAGATACGCTAAAAATTCAGCCACAGCGGTATTGCCAAGTGCGGCTTGTGCTGGGGTGATTTTGGGCTCTAGCGCACCAAGAATGGCGAGCGACCAGCGCCGTAATGGGTCGCGTTCGGCGTGGGGAATGCACAGCAAATTGCCAATGACTTCAATCGGAATCGCCGAAGCAAAGTCTTCGATGATGTCGCCACCGCCTCGGGCTTCAATCGCATCCGCAAGACCTGTGACAAGCTCGGTGAGCGATGTCTCCATTTGATCGATGGCGCGGCGCGTAAGGGCTCCCATCATGATTTTGCGTACTTCGGTGTGCAGGGGAGGGTCATTAAAAATGAGGCTGGTGGTGTGGTGCTCCAGCAAATGCGGCGCATCACCAAACTTAGGTGTGAATTCAATCTTTTTATCGGAGCTATAAGTTTTGGCGTCCTTATAGACTTCGATTAAATCGGGATAACGGGTGATCAGCACTGATCCATCTGGCATACGGCGAACGGGGTCTTGCTCGCGCAACGCAGCATAGATTGGATAGGGGTTCGAGTAAAAAATTGAAGGAGGTGAGCGAAGGTCGAGTGCGGATGCAATGCTGCTAGCCTCTTTGTGAGAGAGTGCCGGTGTGATCTGAACGAGAATAGTATTCATCTTTTGATTTTGGCATAGGAAGTTCATGTCTTTTTCCCGCAAGCAACTTAGCATACTGGCACTCCTCACTGTGGTGTGGGGATTGAATTGGCCCGTGATGAAACTGGGCATCCATGGTGGTTATCCACCCTTGTTTTTCCGAACTCTCTCATTGCTGATTGGCATACCTGTACTCGCTTTGGGTTTGTTTTGGCTAAAAACGCCGTTTGTCATTCCGCGCAAATATTGGGCGCAAGTCCTGTGGCTATCCGTCTTTAATATGTTTATTTGGCATGCCTTGATGATTATTGCTGTCACGATGCTCTCTAGTGGGCGAGCGGCCATTCTGGGCTATACGATGCCCATTTTTTCTGCACTGTTTGGTGCAGCCTTTTTTGGTGCGGTGTTGACTGGGCGCTCATGGCTTGGCGTTATTGCAGCAGCTATCGGAGTGAGCTTATTGCTTTGGCACGAGTTAACAGGCTTATCTGGCAAGCCCCTAGGCGTTGCTCTAGCACTCATAGCGGCCAGTACGTGGGCATATGGAACTCAAATGCTTCGGCACACCAAAATGCCAGTTCAAACCTTGACCATATCTTTTTGGATGACGGTACTCACCTTCGTCGTGATGTCGACTTTGACCACCTTGTTTGAACGCAGTCAATGGCGGATGCCGAGCGACACCAATTGGTTTGGCATCATCTACAACGCCGTATTAGTTTTTGGCTTTGCGCATGCGGCATGGTTTTATTTGGCACGAGCATTGCCGCCTGTGGCATCAACTTTGAGTGTGATGCTGATTCCTGTTTTAGGCGTTTTTGCAGGGGCAGCTTTTCTGTCTGAGCAGTTGCATTGGCAAGATTACGCTGCCGTTGCTTTAATGGTGGGGGCTATTGCTTCAGTCCTGATGCCTAGCTTTAAGGCGAAGACTTCACACACAAGCCAGTCCCAAAATCACGATCTCTAAAATTGCTACGCCAGACGATTTGACTAGGTCGAAACTCAATTTGAATGCGCTCACTGTCAACACTGGTCGTGATGGTTTTACCAACTAGGTTGAAGGTGTACACAGGCTGACCATCAATCTGTACGGTGAGGAGGGTATTCTTTTGATAGTCCAAACTCACGCTACGGTGGCCAAGTTCTCCGTTTTTTTGATACTGCACGCGGCAGTCCAATGACACGGTTTGAGCGTTTGCTGCACCGACCAATAATAAAA
>JANPAY010000089.1:0-15902 GCA_031430155.1 Comamonadaceae bacterium | reverse complement strand
TTATCCATTTGCCAGCTTTGCGCTGCGCCCTTGCCAATGACGTCCAGCACTTGATGCGTATCCAGGCCCGCCCGCTCGCCAAATGCAATCGCTTCTGACAAACCTTGCACCATACCTGCAATGCAGATTTGATTGACCATTTTGGCAAGCTGCCCTGCGCCGCTCGCGCCCAAGAGCGTCACTGCTCGCGAAAACGCCATGGCAACAGGTTTGACGCTATCAAATACTGCCGCATCGCCGCCGCACATGACGGTAAGCATGCCGTTTTGCGCGCCCATTTGGCCGCCCGAAACAGGCGCGTCTATAAAGTGAATGCCAGCAGCGGTCGCGGTCGCTGCCAATTCACGCGCAATGCTGGCGGATGCGGTGGTGTGATCGACAAAAATAGCGCCCTTTTTCATGGCAGCAAATGCGCCATTCTTGCCCAGCGCGACCGCGCGCAAATCGTCGTCATTGCCGACACAACAAAACACAATATCAGCACTGCTACAGGCCAATGCGGGCGTGGCCTCTGAGCCATGTTGCCCTGTTGTTTTTTTGAATTCGATGAGCCAAGCATCTGCCTTTGCTGGCGAGCGGTTGTAGACCGTCACGTGGTGTCCATTGGCGGCTAAATGCCCAGCCATGGGATAACCCATCACGCCCAAACCTAAAAAGGTGACGCGAACGGGTGTGGCTGGTTCGTAGGTTTTGGCGTTGATACTGGGAAATGCTTGGGTTGGCTCGGTCATGCGGGATATTTTTAAAAATTAACGACTCTAAAATTTTCTGGAAATTTGGCTTTAGTGCGTGCCTCGGCGGGCGTAATGCGCCCTGTGTTGACCAATTCGGTTAAGCATTGATCGAGCGTTTGCATGCCCACGCCGTTGCCAGTTTGAATGGTTGAATACATCTGTGCAATCTTATTTTCGCGAATCAAATTGCGGATGGCGGATGACCCTAGCATGATCTCGTGCGCCGCAACGCGGCCTAGACCATCTTTTGTTTTGCACAGCGTTTGTGTGATGACGGCCTCTAGCGATTCGGACAGCATGCTGCGGATGAGTTCTTTTTCGGCGGCATCAAATACATCGACGATACGGTCAATGGTTTTGGCGGCGCTGGACGTGTGCAGCGTGCCAAACACCAAGTGGCCTGTTTCAGCAGCGGTCAGCGCTAGGCGGATGGTCTCTAAATCACGCAGTTCGCCCACCAAAATCGCGTCGGGATCTTCACGTAGTGCTGACTTGAGCGCCGCAGCAAAACTGTGCGTGTGCGTGGTGACTTCGCGCTGATTGATTAAGCTTTTTTTAGATTGATGCACAAACTCGATCGGATCTTCCACGGTCAAAATGTGCGCAGGCTCGTTTTCGTTGAGATGATTCACCATCGCAGCCAGCGTGGTGGATTTACCCGAGCCTGTAGGACCTGTTACCAACACCAATCCGCGTGGTTTTAAGCACAGTTTGGCAAAAATATCGGGAGCGCCCAGTTGCTCTAGCGTTTGAATCACAGTGGGAATCGCCCTCATCACCACCGCTGCGCCACGATTTTGGTTAAAGGCGTTGACACGAAAGCGCGAGAGGCCAGGCACTTCATACGACAGGTCGTATTCCAGATGCTCGGCATAAGCCGCTCGCTGCTTGTCGCTCATGATGCCAGTCACCATGCTGTGTATGGCCTCGTGTGACATGGGCGGCAGGTTAATGCGCACCATGTCGCCATGCACCCGAATCATGGGCGGCAAGCCAGCCGACAAATGCAAGTCGGACGCTTTTTGCGCAACCATAAAGCCGAGCAATTGATTGAGATCTAAGGCGGGAGCTGAAGCGTTTTCCATAGCGGCACATTATGATTGCAAACCATGACTGACCTTGCCAAGCGCTTTTTAAGCGTGACACAAAAAATTGAAGCTGTTGCACTCGCGGCGGGACGACAATCGTCTTCGGTGTGCTTGCTTGCAGTCAGTAAAACATTCGATGCTGCACTCGTGGAAGCCTTATGGGGTAAGGGTCAGCGGGCATTTGGCGAGAACTATGTGCAAGAGGCTGTGGACAAAATCGAGGCGCTTAAAAATCTACGCACTGCGGAAAAATCTATCGAATGGCATTTAATTGGCCCTTTGCAAAGTAATAAGACGGCGGTGGTGGCCGAGCACTTTGATTGGGTGCAAACGATTGATCGACTCAAAATTGCCGAGCGCCTGAGCGACCAGCGCCCCGCGCATTTGCCACCGCTGCAAGTGTGCATTCAAGTTAATGTGGATGACGGCAAGAATAAATCGGGGCTCGTGGTTCACGATGAGGCTGGCCTGCGGGCCTTGCTGGCATTGGCTCGCCAGATAGAGGCCCTGCCAAGGCTTAGTCTACGTGGCCTGCTGGCCATCCCAGAGCCAGAGTTGGATGCGGTTAAACAGCAAGTCGTCTTTGCCAAAGTGAAGTCTGTGTTTGATTATTTGAATCAACAAGGGTGCAAGCTCGACACGCTTTCTATGGGTATGAGTGCGGATTTTGAGTCTGCCATTGCCGCAGGCTCGACTATGGTGCGCATCGGCAGCGCTATTTTTGGTGAGAGACAATACGCTGCATGAATCTGCCTACGCTCAACTCCTTTAGCCTCCCGCCCGTCGCCAAAACGCTCATTCTCTGGATCGGCGGCACGCTGTTAATCGCTGCCGCCTACCGCGCTTACGAATGGAAGGGCGTCGCTCTTGTCGTGACGGGACTCGTTTTTTGGCTGATGCTGCATTTCACGCGCCTCATGCAAGCGCTCAAGCGAGCCGCCAATCGGCCTGTGGGCTACATTGATAGCGCCGTGATGCTTAGCGTCAGACTGAAAGCGGGTTGGTCGCTTTTGCACTTAGTCGCCATGACTAAAAGCCTAGGCGCGCTGCAGTCCGAGAAGGATGTAGAGCCCGAGGTTTTCCGCTGGACGGATAACGGCAATTCGTATGTGGATTGCACGTTTGTCGGCGGGAAACTTGCAGGTTGGCTGTTGGTGCGGCCTGAGGCTTAAAGTGGATTCCCGCCTTCGCGGGAATGACTGCTTGGCAAATTTATTAGTGGTTATCACGCGGCACAAACGCGCCGCGTTTACCACGCAAGAAATCCAAGTCCACGCCCTCATCGGCTTGCAGTACGGTGTCGGTATAGAGCTTCCAGTAGCCTGATGTGAGTTTGGGCACTAGCGGCTTCCATTCGGTCAAGCGACGTGCGATTTCTTCGTCGCTCACATGCAAGTGCAAGCTGCGTCCTGCCACGTCTAGCGTGATGAGATCGCCGTTTTGCACGATTGCCAAAGCCCCGCCCGCTGCGGCTTCTGGGGCAGTGTGCAGTACCGTAGTGCCATACGCCGTGCCACTCATACGTGCGTCGCTGACGCGCACCATGTCGGTAATGCCTTTGCGCAAAATCTTTTGTGGCAGCGGCATATTGCCCACTTCTGCCATGCCAGGGTAGCCTTTTGGACCGCAGTTTTTGAGCACCATCACGCAGGTCTCGTCGATGTCCAAATCTTCACGATCGACGGTTGCGTGGAACTCTTCGATGTTCTCAAATACGACCGCGCGGCCCGTGTGCTGCAAGAGTGCTGGCGTGGCGGCACTGGGCTTAATCACTGCGCCGCGTGGGCAGAGGTTGCCACGCAAAATGACGATGCCGGCTTTGTCTTTAAAAGGCTTGCTAAGGGGCATGATGACGTCGGTGTTGTAGTTCACGGCGTCCGCAAGATTCTCGCCCACTGTGAAGCCATTGGCCGTGATCGCGTCCAAATGCAGGTGGTCTTTGATCTCTTTCATCACGACGGGCAGGCCGCCTGCATAGCAAAAATCTTCCATCAAATATTTGCCGCTAGGCTGCAGGTTGACTAGGCATGGTAAGTCGCTACCTAGGCGATCGAAGTCTTCTAATTTTAATTCCACACCCAAACGTCCTGCCATCGCAATTAAGTGAATCACCGCATTGGTTGAGCCGCCTATGGCTGCCAGTGTTTTGATGGCATTTTCAAACGCTTCGTGCGTGAGAATTTGGGAAATCTTGATGTCTTGTTTGACCAAATCCACAATACGCCTGCCCGCCATGCGTGCGAGCACGTTGCGCCTGCCATCAACAGCGGGATACGCCGCGTTGCCAGGCAGGCCAAGGCCTAACGCCTCGACCATGCTGGCCATCGTGGATGCTGTGCCCATGGTCATACAGTGTCCGTGGCTGCGGTGCATGCAGCTCTCGGCCTCAAAAAATTCTTCTAACTTCAGCGTACCTGCGCGCACTTGCTCGCTCATGCTCCACACGCCTGTACCGCTACCTAGCTCGCCGCCACGCCACTTGCCGTTCAGCATCGGACCACCACTCACGCCGATGGTGGGGAGGTCTGCACTGGCCGCGCCCATCACCAAACTCGGCGTGGTTTTGTCGCAGCCCATGAGAAGGACCACACCGTCAATCGGATTGCCGCGGATGGACTCTTCGACGTCCATACTTGCCAAGTTTCGGTACAGCATGGCGGTCGGGCGAAGCAGGGTTTCGCCAAGGCTCATCACGGGGAATTCGAGTGGGAAGCCGCCTGCTTCATACACACCAATCTTGACCTGCTCGGCAATCGTGCGGAAGTGCGAGTTGCAAGGCGTGAGTTCGGAAAACGTGTTGCAAATACCAATGACGGGGCGACCATCAAACTGGTCGTGCGGCACGCCTTTGCCTTTGACCCAACTGCGGTACGCAAAACCATCGCGGTCTTGGCGGCCAAACCAAGCTTGGCTGCGCAGTTTGGAATCGACGTTGGGGTTGTGGCTCATGCCTTGTGGCTGGGAGCTGGAGTTGGGCTTGCTTGGGTTGCTGCTGTCCGTCATGTGTCGCTTTCAAAAAATAGTGTTCCGATTATGGGCATACTTGGGCGTTTTCAACTTAGCAATTTCCCGATATGAGCACTAATAAACCTGATGTCCTCCTCGTTATGCCTTTGCCGCCTTATGCGCGCGCGCAAATTGACGCCTTGTATACCGCGCATGACCGCACGCACCTGACTGATCCTGTGGCTTTTGCAAAAGTCGCTCCGAATATCCGTGCCATAGTTGGATCGGGCGAGGCCAAGGTGCCGCGCGAGCTGATGGCGCAAATGCCAAATCTCAAAATGGTCTCCGTTATTGGCGTAGGTTACGACGGCGTGGATACGGCAGCAGCCAACGAGCTAGGCATCAAAGTCACGCACACGCCTGATGTGCTGAATGACGATGTGGCTGATCTTGCCCTCGGACTCATGCTGTGCGCGGCACGTCGTTTGCCACAGGCTGATCAATACGTCCGCCAAGGACAATGGTTGGCTAAAGGCCCTATGGCCTTGCAGCGTAAGGTCAGTGGCTCGCGCGTGGGCATTGTGGGCATGGGGCGCATTGGCAAGACCATTGCCAAACGCTGCGCGGCGTTTGATATGCCGATTAGCTACACGGCACGCTCCGCTAAGAGCGATTTGCCGTTTACTTTTTATGCAACAGCGAAGGAACTGGCAGCAAATGTGGACTTTCTCATCGTCATCACGCCAGGCGGCGCAGCGACTAAAGGGATGATTAATGCCGAAGTGCTGGCTGCGCTTGGCAGGGGTAAAGGCGAGGGCTACTTGATCAACGTAGCGCGTGGGACGGTGGTTGATCAGCCTGCGCTGATTCATGCGCTGCAAAACAACATCATTGCAGGCGCTGGCCTCGATGTCTTTGATGGCGAGCCTACCGTGCCTGAAGCGTTCTTTGGCATGGATAACGTTACGCTGGCGCCGCACGTGGGCAGTGCCACGAATGCCACGCGCAAAGCGATGGCGGATTTGGCGTTATTGAACCTTGCTAATTTCTATGCCAGCAAGCCGCTCGTGACGGTTGTACCTGAGTGCCAATAAAAACATAAGAAAAGCATGGGGGTTCAGGTAAACACCTATGCCAGTCTGGCGTAAAGCGTTTTAAGATAGCGCTACCATTTTTACAGGAGATATCCATGAAGTTGAAATTGATTTTGGCCGCTAGCCTACTGGCAATGGGCGCAGTGACCACTAGCGCAGCATATGCGCAAGAAAAGGTCACTATTTGGTGGGCGAAGGGCTATTACCCGCAAGAAGACCAAGGCATGTACGACGCCATCAAAAAATTTGAAGCTAAGAACCCTAAGTACAAAATTGATTTGTCGCTATATGCGCCTCAAGAAACTGTGCCAAAGTTGGTGGCTGCTATGGATGCAAACAACCCGCCTGACGTGGCTTACGGGGACGTACTCGATTTCCAAGTGGCGGCTAAGTGGGCTTTTGAAAACAAGCTGGCTGACCTGAGTTCCATCATCGATCCACTGCGTACTAAGTTTGAGCCACAAGCGCTATCGACCACGTTCCTCTACAACAACACTGGCGCAAAGCGTGCCTATTACGCTTTCCCGATCAAGCAGCAAACCATGCATATCCAATATTGGAGAGACATGCTGGGCGAGGCTGGCTTTAAAGAGTCCGACATTCCTAAAGACTGGAAAGGCTATTGGAATTTCTGGTGCGAAAAGGTTCAAACTGGCTACCGCACAAAAACCGGCAGCCGCACATTTGGCACTGGTTTCCCTATGGGCGTTGACTCTAGCGACTCGTTTTTTTCGTTCTTGACTTTCATGGACGCGCACAACGTCAAGTTGGTCAACGATTCGGGTAAATTGCTGGTCGATGACCCTAGCGTTCGCGCTGGTTTAATCAATGCTGTGAATGACTACACGTCCGTTTATGGCAAAGGCTGCACGCCGCCGTCATCGACTACATGGAAAGATCCTGACAACAATGTTGCCTTCCATAACAAGACGATCATCATGACGCACAACGCAACGATTTCTATCGCTGCCAAGTGGTTAGATGATGCGAACAACCCGAAACTCTCCCAGGCCGAGCGCGATACAGCAAAGGCCAATTATGAGCAAAAGATTGCGACAGCGGGCTTCCCATCCAAGCCTGATGGCTCTAAGATGACGTACCGCTCTGCGGTCAAGGTCGGCGTTATCTTTGAGGCAGCGAAAAACAAGGAAGGCGCAAAGAAATTCGTATCCTTCTTGCTGGAAGATGCTAACTTGACTCCTTACGTAGAAGCATCGCTCGGTCGTTGGTTCCCAGTCACTAAAGCAGGACAGCAAAGCGCGTTTTGGAAAAAAGACTCGCACCGCACAGCGGTTTACAACCAGTTCACTGCGGGTACGACACCATTTGAATTCACCAAAAACTACAAATTCACTACACTGAACAACGAAAACGTCTGGGCTAAAGCCATGAATCGTGTGTTGTCTGAAAAGTGGACGACTGAGCGCGCTGTGGACGAGATGATTGCGCGTATCAAGACAGTGGCAGGTAACTAAAAAATAGGTGTAAGACCAAGTGCTCCCCATTGGGGAGGACTATTTTTTGAAAATAATGAAAACCAATAAATCTTGGGACACATGGGGCAGAATTTTTGTTCTGCCCTATTTGCTTTTCTTCGTTGTCTTTGTGTTGTACCCCGTTGGCTACGGGCTCTATCTAGCGCGCAATCCCGCCAGTTATCAGGCGCTGTTTGACGACCCGATATTTTTCCGTACTGCTATCAACACAGTGGTATTTTTGGTGATGGCCATCAACATCAAAATGCTGATTGCGCTTTTCCTTTCGGGCTTCTTTATCCAAACCCGTTGGTGGATCAAGGCGCTGTCAGTGCTCTTCATCATCCCTTGGGCAGTGCCCTCAATCCCCACGATTTTGTCGGTGCGCTTTATGTTGAACCCCGAATGGGGCGTGATTAACACCGCTATCTTTAATTGGTTTGGCGTAGACGGCCCCAATTGGCTCAACGATCCTACGCTTGCACTGTCGTTTTCCATGATCATGCATATTTGGAAATCGTTGCCGTTTTGGACGCTGATCCTTATATCCGCGCGACTTGCGATACCAAGCGAGCAATACGAAGCGGCATCCGTAGACGGTGCAACTGTTTGGCAAAAATTCAAATTCATCACTTGGCCGTCGGTCAGAACCATGTACCTCACCTCGACTATCCTTTCCATGATTTGGACGCTCGGCGACTTCAATAGCGTGTACTTGCTTACGGGTGGTGGCCCTGCTGATTTGACACATGTGCTAGCAACTTTGGGAATTCGTTACTTGCGCTTAGATCAGGTTGATGTGGCTATGGCCTCCATTGTGGTGGCGCTGCCCATGGTGTTGCCGCTGGTCTATTTCATGATGAAGCGTTTGTCGAAATAAGGGAATGACCGTAGCATGAAATTCACATTTAAATCCGCCACGACGGAAGCCAAGCTGCTCCTGATAGGCATCCCCGTCTTTATCTGGACGATGGTACCGATCTACCACATGTTTTTATTTGCCATTTCTAGCAAGGATTCGGCAACCTCAGGTAGGCTGTGGCCCAAAGAGCCGACACTCAAAAACTTCTATACCGTTTTTAATCAAGATCATTTTTATTTGAACCATTTTTGGCAGCAATTGGGCAACTCGTTTGTGATTGCTCTGTCGGTGGGCTTCATCACACTCTTTGTATCAACGCTTTGCGCCTTTGCCATTAGTCGTTTAAAAGTGCGTGGAGGCCGAACAATCTTGAACATGGCTCTGTTCACTTACTTTATTCCAGCTGCATTTTTGGCCGTGCCCATGTACAAAACTATGGCTAACTATGGACTTTTGAATAACCATTGGTCGATGATTTTGGCAATGGTCACGATTGCTTCGCCATACTGCATTTGGGTACTCAAGCAAGCGTCTGACAAGCTGCCGTTCGAGCTGGATGAGGCGGCTCGTATGGATGGTGCGACACCGCTGCAATTGTTCCGTCTAGTTTATTTACCGTTGATGGTGCCCTCGATGGTCGCCGTAGGTATTTACTCTTTGCTCTTGGCTTGGAACGAATACCTGTACGCCTTTTTGCTGCTCTCCAAAGAGTCTGATTTAACGCTCGCAGTGGCGCTAGGCAACTTCTTAGGTTCAGATGATTCGCCGTGGGAGGTGCTCATGGCCACGGGTTGTGTATACGCACTGCCGCCCGCAGCTATTTATTACACCTTCAAGCGATACATGGTCTCTGGCCTGACGGCTGGCGCGGTCAAGAGCTAAATCGAGCACCAATCACTACATACAGAATTCAGGAATCAATATGGCCTCACTCAATTTCAACAATATACAAAAATCGTTTGGTACAGGTAAGAGCGAAACCAAGATTATTCACGGTATTTCGTTTGATATCTCAGACGGCGAATTCGTCGTGCTGGTCGGTCCCTCGGGCTGCGGCAAATCAACCTTGCTGCGTATGCTCGCAGGTTTAGAGGAAATCACGGGCGGAGAGATATCGATTGATGGCAAGGTCGTGAACGACATGGAATCCAAAGATCGTGACATTGCGATGGTGTTTCAAAGCTACGCGCTCTATCCGCACATGACGGTCGGTGAAAACATGGCGTTTAGTTTGAAGCTACGCAAAGCTGACAAGTCGGAAACAGATGAGCGCGTCAACCGTGCCGCCAAAATTTTGAACTTAGATGCTCTTTTGCATCGTTTCCCGCGTGAGTTATCCGGCGGTCAACGCCAGCGTGTCGCTATGGGACGCGCGATTGTTCGTGACCCTAAAGTATTTTTGTTCGACGAGCCGCTTTCCAACCTAGATGCTAAGCTGCGCGTGGCAATGCGAGCAGAAATTAAAGCGCTGCATCAGCGCTTAAAAACCACGACGGTCTACGTCACTCACGATCAAATCGAAGCGATGACCATGGCAGATCGCATTGTGGTGATGCACGACGGCATCGTCGAGCAAATTGGCACGCCGCTGGAACTGTTCGATCACCCACACAACTTGTTCGTCGCCCAATTCATTGGCTCGCCATCGATGAATGTCTTGCGAGGGACAGTGGGAGCGGGTTTGGTGAACGCAGCCGGCGCGAACTGGCCTGTGCCAGCGGGCGCAGCGCTCAAGGCTGGACAAAGCGTGCACTACGGTATCCGTCCAACCGACATCAGCCTAGGGACAGCAAGCGAAGGGGTAGCGGCTAAAGTCGTTGTGGTCGAGCCTACCGGCGCCGAAACTGAACTACTTGTTCAAGTGGGTGAATCGCAACTGGTCGTTGTGCTGCACGGTCGTACCAATGTGCAGCCCGACGACATCGTTGGCCTCCTCATCAAAACAGATAAAGTGCATCTGTTTGATGGAGCGACTGAAAAACGGATTTAGACTTTATTCAGCTTTTCATGTACCAGTTGAATATCGTGCCGTAGCGAATACAGTTCGTTTGCATAAGCCACCGGAACGGTAATTTTTTCTACGTTTGCCTCTAAATCACTTAGCTCGGACACTAATTTTTGCCTGCCAAGAATATCTTGTGCATCTAACTTCTCTTCTTTATCCTCGATCAGCTTGAGCACTCCGTAGGAGTTTAAGATGCGGCTACGGATGCGGTATTGATACAAGGGCGGCAATACCTTGGATATTGGAAATAAAACGACCAATAACAAGCTCAAAATGATCCACGTGCGCTCAATCAAATTAGCCGCCCAAAATGGCAAGTGACGTTGTAGATAGGGCGCGCCATGCTTCATATAGCGATCTGCTTCTGGGGCTATGGGGAGCTCGTAGTTTGCGTCGTTTGGAAACGCATTTGCCTTGCTAAACCAAGTTTGCCCACTATGGAATTTGTCGGCTGCCATGCTGAGCAAGAGCATGGCAGATGGGTGCGTGGTGTTTTTAGCGACCAGTGAAGTCGTGGGTGCTAACAAGCCGATATCTTCAGAGGGAATGTCGCGTCCCAAATCAGCAATGCCGCGGCTAAGCGTGACAGATGATAAAAATGGAAAGATGTTGTCATAGGCTTCTCTCTGCGCAAAGCCCATTAGCTTGATACCTGAGGTCGCGAGCATGGTTTGAACGGCCTTAGACTCCCGGCTTTGCACCAAAACCAATGCATCGATAGAGCCGGCCACCAAGGCTTCTATGGCATGGTCATCATCTAAATGGCTTGCGTTCATTTTGCTAAGATCCATGTGGTTGGCTTCAAATAATTGCTCCATCAGCCGAGGGACGCCGCTTCCAACAGTATCAAGGTTGAGCTTGAAATTTTTGAGGTGAGACAGCTGGGTTGGGATTGAATTGTTTTTTGGAAGCTGTAACTTGTGCGTACGATCGGCACGGTAAAACACCCAGATAGGCTCGTAAAAGAGACTGCCAATAGAAAACAAGTCTTTATCATCTTTGGCTCGCATTTTTCCACTGCCGCCTTGGGTAAACCCAATATCTACCTTGCCATCTCGTAGCAAAACTAAATTTTCGCGAGAACCTTCGGTCTTTTTGAGTTCTAGTGTTACACCGTGAGCTTTAAAGAATTCTGCATATTGCTGTCCAAATTGTGCGTAATCACTGCCTTCAGGGCCAGTTGCCATGATTAAGGTTTTTGGTGGGAATGGATCTAGCTTCCAAAAAGTAAATCCTAAAATTAAAAGCACACCTAAAACGTAGGGGCCAAATGAAATCAAGAGATCTTTAGCCGAGAACAGTGTATTGCGGATGGCTTGTGGCATGGTCTATATCCTAGAAAGTGGCTATAATGGAAGGCTTTTCCGCTTTTGGGGCGGTTAAGGCGTCGGCGTTGTTTGGAAGCGAGCAATGCCGCATTGTGATTTATTTACTGAAATGAATCGGTCAAATTTTAATTTTCATGACGTTTAGGGACGTTTAATAATGCCAACTATCAATCAATTGATTCGCCATGGACGAGAGGTGGAAACCGTCAAGTCCAAGAGTCCTGCGATGCAGAACTCACCGCAGCGCCGTGGCGTCTGCACCCGTGTCTATACAACGACACCTAAAAAGCCTAACTCCGCGCTGCGTAAGGTCGCCAAAGTCCGTTTAACCAACGGTTTTGAAGTGATTTCTTACATTGGCGGTGAAGGCCATAACCTGCAAGAGCATAGCGTTGTGTTAGTTCGCGGCGGCCGTGTGAAAGACTTGCCAGGTGTGCGTTACCACATCGTTCGTGGATCACTCGATTTGCAAGGCGTGAAAGATCGCAAGCAGTCGCGCTCTAAGTACGGCGCCAAAAAACCGAAGGCCAAGTAAAAAGTGTATTTCAGGTGCTGTTGTTGCGTGGCGCAACCAACAGCGTAGTGATTCCAACCTTCAATGTCGAAGGCGAATCGAGTAAGTGAAAGTCGTATGACTTTTTGATGCGCAAAAGCGTATCCACTGAAGCAAGATTTAAGAGGTGAAACCATGCCACGTCGTCGCGAAGTCCCTAAACGTATTATTCTGCCGGACCCAAAATTCGGTAATCTAGAGTTGTCCAAATTCATGAACGTTATCATGGAATCTGGCAAAAAAGCGGTTGCAGAGCGCATCATCTATGGCGCGCTTGAGGCCATGGAAAAGAAGACTGGCAAGCCGCCGATGGAGGCTTTTGCCTTGGCTATTGACAATGTCAAGCCAATGGTCGAGGTGAAGTCCCGCCGCGTTGGCGGTGCTAACTACCAAGTCCCAGTCGAAGTGCGCCCTGTGCGCCGTTTGGCTTTGTCTATGCGCTGGATCAAAGAAGCTGCACGTAAGCGTAGCGAGAAATCCATGGCACAGCGCTTGTGCAATGAGCTGCTCGAGGCGACTGAAGGTCGCGGTGGCGCTATGAAGAAGCGTGACGAAGTTCATCGCATGGCTGAAGCCAACAAAGCGTTCTCGCATTTCCGCTTCTAAGAAACTCGTTTCTAAATCACTTGATTGCAAGCAACCCGTGTGGGTTGTTTGCAGCTTTAAAGGAAAAAATTATGGCACGCGCCACCCCCATTGAACGCTACCGCAATATCGGTATCTCTGCGCACATTGATGCAGGCAAAACAACTACCACCGAACGTGTGCTTTTTTACACGGGCGTGAATCACAAAATTGGCGAAGTGCACGATGGCGCGGCCACCATGGATTGGATGGAGCAAGAGCAAGAGCGCGGGATCACGATCACGTCGGCTGCGACTACTTGCTTCTGGTCGGGTATGAGCAAAAGCTTTGATCAGCACCGCATCAACATTATTGACACCCCTGGCCACGTTGACTTCACGATTGAAGTTGAGCGCTCGATGCGCGTGCTTGACGGCGCATGCATGGTGTACTGCGCAGTGGGTGGCGTGCAGCCACAGTCTGAGACTGTTTGGCGTCAAGCCAATAAATACAAAGTCCCGCGTTTGGCCTTTGTGAACAAGATGGACCGCACGGGCGCTAACTTCTTCAAGGTCTATGACCAGATGAAATTGCGCTTGAAAGCTAATCCAGTGCCATTGCAAATCCCAATCGGTGCCGAAGAAGGTTTTGCGGGTGTGGTTGATCTCGTCAAGATGAAATCGATTCTCTGGAGTGAAGCTGATAAAGGCGTGACATTCACTTACGGTGAAATCCCCGCTGATTTGGTCGATAAAGCTAATGAGTTTCGCGAGAAGCTTGTGGAAGCTGCGGCTGAAGCTTCTGAAGAGCTGATGAACAAATACTTGGAAGGCGGCGAATTGACTGAAGAAGAAATCAAGGCTGCAATTCGTCAGCGTACGATTGCCAGTGAGATTCAGCCCATGCTCTGTGGTTCTGCGTTCAAAAACAAAGGCGTGCAAGCCATGCTGGATGCTGTCATTGAATACATGCCAAGCCCTGTGGATATTCCGCCTGTGAAGTGCATGGATGAAGATGAGCAGCCGACAACTCGCCGTGCGGACGACAAAGAGAAATTCTCAGCACTCGCATTCAAATTGATGACTGATCCGTTTGTGGGCCAACTCACCTTCGTGCGCGTGTACTCGGGTGTTTTGAAATCTGGCGATAGCGTTTACAACCCGATCAAGGGTAAAAAAGAACGTATCGGACGTATCGTGCAAATGCACGCTAACGAGCGCGAGTCGGTAGACGAAATTGTGGCTGGCGACATTGCGGCTTGTATCGGTCTCAAGGACGTGATTACGGGCGAGACTCTGTGCGATCCAGATCACATTGTTATGCTGGAGCGGATGGTATTTCCTGAGCCGGTGATTGCACAGGCCGTGGAACCAAAAACCAAGGCCGACCAAGAGAAGATGGGCATTGCTCTAAATCGCTTGGCGCAAGAAGACCCATCGTTCCGCGTGCGTACCGATGAAGAGTCTGGTCAGACCATCATTGCGGGTATGGGCGAGTTGCACCTTGAGATCATTGTTGACCGTATGAAGCGCGAATTCGGCGTGGAGGCGAATGTTGGCAAGCCGCAAGTGTCTTATCGCGAAACTATTCGTAAAACGATTGAAGATGCAGAAGGCAAGTTTGTGCGTCAGTCCGGTGGTAAAGGTCAATACGGTCACGTTGTACTCAAGATTGAGCCTAACGAAATGGGCAAAGGTATTGAGTTTGTCGACGCAATCAAAGGCGGCGTTGTGCCACGCGAATATATCCCTGCGGTTGAAAAAGGCATCATGGAAGCCGTCACGCAAGGTGTGCTCGCGAACTACCCTGTGGTGGACGTGAAAGTCACGCTGCACTTCGGTTCGTACCACGACGTTGACTCGAATGAGCTGGCTTTCAAAATGGCTGCCATTTTTGGTTTTAAAGAAGGTTGCCGTAAAGCAAACCCTGTCATTCTTGAGCCGATGATGTCGGTGGAAGTGGAGACGCCTGAAGACTACGCTGGTAACGTGATGGGCGATTTGTCCAGCCGCCGCGGCATGGTTCAAGGTATGGAAGACATGGTTGGTGGTGGCAAGGCAATTAAAGCTGAAGTGCCATTGTCCGAAATGTTTGGCTACTCGACCACGTTGCGCTCAATGTCGCAAGGCCGTGCTACTTACACGATGGAATTCAAGCATTACTCGGAAGCCCCGAAGCATGTGTCAGAAGCCATCATGTCGGCTCGCGCCAAGTAATCGTATTTAGTTTCAGTTGTCTGCGATCACGCCGCTTTTTGTGCCTGTGCAAAAAGAATCACGAGTGCGATGCAGACATTAAACCTACCCACAGGCGTTGCTCATATTATTTAAAGGACAAGCATCATGGCAAAAGAAAAATTTGAACGGACCAAGCCCCACGTGAACGTGGGAACGATTGGCCACGTTGACCACGGCAAGACCACTTTGACAGCGGCCATCACCACTGTTTTGGCAGCCAAATTTGGCGGTCAAGCCAAAGCCTACGACCAAATCGACGCAGCACCCGAAGAAAAAGCACGCGGCATCACGATTAACACGGCCCACGTTGAGTACGAGACGGCTAACCGTCACTACGCCCACGTTGACTGCCCAGGCCACGCTGACTATGTGAAGAACATGATTACTGGCGCGGCCCAAATGGACGGCGCTATCCTTGTGTGCTCTGCAGCCGATGGCCCCATGCCACAAACCCGCGAGCACATCCTCTTGGCTCGTCAGGTCGGCGTACCGCACATCATCGTGTTTTTAAACAAATGCGACATGGTGGACGATGCAGAACTTCTAGAACTCGTTGAAATGGAAGTTCGTGAGTTGCTTGACAAGTATGATTTCCCAGGCGACGCCACCCCCATCATCCACGGATCAGCAAAACTGGCCATGGAAGGCGACAAAGGGCCACTGGGCGAAGAAGCCATCATGAAGCTTGCAGAAGCCATGGACACCTACTTTCCACAGCCAGAGCGTGCAGTCGACGGCGCATTCTTGATGCCCGTTGAAGACGTGTTCTCCATCTCTGGCCGCGGAACAGTGGTGACTGGCCGTATCGAGCGCGGTATCGTCAAAGTTGGCGAAGAGATCGAAATCGTCGGTATTGCGGATACGCAAAAAACAATTTGCACCGGTGTTGAGATGTTCCGTAAGCTCCTCGACCAAGGCCAAGCAGGCGACAACGTCGGCATTTTGCTTCGCGGGACAAAGCGCGAAGACGTGCAGCGCGGTCAAGTGCTATGCAAGCCAAGCTCCATCAAGCCGCA
>JANPAY010000088.1:0-2033 GCA_031430155.1 Comamonadaceae bacterium | reverse complement strand
AGCGATTGCTGCAGGAAAAAGCTCGGCATGCTCAGGCGTGATCTGCAAACGATGCGCAAAAAAATGCTCGGAGCGCGCTGTTTTAGATAAAACAGACCGCGTGCCGAGCACCGCGTCAAACTGAGATTTGTGCAGGAGATGCTGCACAGCGTCACCAGTTGAAGTTAGACCACGATTAAACGTTGGTCAGATTTTTGCGCCCTTTGGCGCGACGTGCGTTAATGACAGCACGGCCACCGCGTGTCTTCATACGAACGAGGAAGCCGTGCGTACGAGCACGACGAATTTTGGAAGGTTGGTAAGTACGTTTCATAATAGGACTCTAAAAAATAAGGCTCCGCAATTTAGCGGGAACCTAGCATTATCGCAGAAAATAGCTGGCATATGACTACTCCCGACTCAAAAACCGCCACCCCATATCAAACATTTGATTACATCGTGATTGGTGGCGGCACCGCCGGCGCGCTGATTGCCAATCGTCTGACTAGGCAAAAACAGCGTCGCACGCTGCTGATTGAAGCGGGACGCAAAGACGATTACCACTGGATTCACATTCCCGTGGGTTACCTGCATTGCATTGGTAATCCGCGAACCGATTGGCTTTTTAACACCGAGCCCGAGGTGGGCCTCAATGGTCGCCAGCTGCGCTATCCGCGTGGCAAGGTGCTGGGCGGCTGCTCTAGCATTAACGGCATGATTTATATGCGCGGACAAGCTAGGGACTACGACGGCTGGGCCGCCGCGACGGGCGACGACGCTTGGCGCTGGGACAACGCCCTGCCCGACTTCAAACGCCACGAAGACTATTACAAAGGCGCGGACGAACTGCATGGCGCAGGCGGCGAGTGGCGCATCGAGAAGCAGCGGTTGAGCTGGGATGTGCTGGATGCGTTTTCGCAGGCGGCGGTGCAAGCAGGCATTCCCGCCACCAACGACTTCAATCGCGGTAACAACGAAGGCGTGGGCTACTTTGAGGTCAATCAAAAAAGCGGCTGGCGCTGGAACACGGTGAAAGCTTTTTTAAATCCGACATGCTATGGACGCACTAATTTTGAGATGTGGACATCGGCGCACGTGTCCAAGCTCTTATTTGAAACACAACCCGACGGCAGCAAGCGCTGCTGGGGTGTAGAGGTCTGGGACGGCCATGAAATGGTGACGGTTCGCGCCAAATGCGAAGTCATTTTGAGCGCAGGCGCCATCGGCTCGCCGCAGATTTTGCAGCTCTCGGGCATTGGCGACCCCGCGCTGCTTGCCAAGCACGGCATTGATACGGTGGTAGATGCCAAAGGAGTCGGCGCTAACTTGCAAGACCATTTGCAGATTCGATCGGTCTTTGAGGTCAGCGGCGTGAAGACCTTGAACACGATGGCCAACACGCTGTGGGGCAAGGCCAAGATTGGGCTTGAATACGCCTTCAAACGCACAGGCCCCATGAGCATGGCGCCTAGCCAACTAGGCGCATTTACCAAATCCGACCCGTCGCAAACCCATGCCAATATCGAGTACCACGTCCAGCCGCTGAGCCTTGATGCGTTTGGCGAACCCCTGCACAACTTCAACGCCTTCACCGCCAGCGTGTGTAATTTGAACCCAACGAGCCGCGGCACGGTCACGCTCAAATCTGGAAACTTTCAAGATGCGCCTGCGATTGCGCCCAACTACCTCAGCACTGACGCAGACCGCCAGGTGGCTGCCGACAGCCTGCGCGTCACGCGCCGCATTGTGGGACAAGAGGCGCTGGCGAAATACGCGCCTAAAGAGGTCAAGCCAGGCGTGCAATACCAATCAGACGAAGACCTAGCAAGGCTTGCGGGCGATATTGCCACCACCATCTTTCACCCTGTCGGCACAACCAAGATGGGCGCAGATGATGATGCCATGGCAGTCGTTGATTCAAAACTTCGCGTCAAAGGTGTGACCCATTTGCGCGTAGTCGATGCTGGCGTGATGCCCTTTATTACCAGCGGCAACACCAACTCACCCACACTCATGATTGCCGAAAAAGCCGCTCGCTGGATTTTGGAAGCGAA
>JANPAY010000087.1:0-1915 GCA_031430155.1 Comamonadaceae bacterium | reverse complement strand
TTGGGGCCCAGCTTTGCCAGCATCACCGCACGCACCGCAATCCCGCGTTTGGCGTAGTGCGCCAGCATGGCAGCCACGCGCACAGCGACTGTTGGATCGCCAGGGCGGTGATACGGTACAAGCGGCACGTGCCCGACTTTCATGACGAAATACGGCGTGATGGGTGGCAGGAGTTCTGGCAGCGGGCTTGCGTTAGAACTCTTGGCGGGCGCAGCCAATGTGAGCGCCACGCAAGCCGTGCTGTGGGCGTGAATGATGGCGCGGGTTTGCGGGGCATAGGGCTCTGAGGCCTTATAGATAGCGGCATGCAGAGCAATGGTCTTGCTGGCCTTATCGCCGCTAACTTGCTGTAAGTTGGCGTCCAACTTGGCGATACGCGCAGGGTCTAAAAAGCCGAGACACGCATCGGTTGGGGTGATGAGATAGCCGCCACCATCCGCATCCTCTAAGCGCACACTGATGTTGCCCGCCGTCGCGTGAACATAGCCGCGGTCAAACAAGCTTTTGCCAACTCGGCAGATTTCAACTCGAAGTTCGGACTCGGTCATTCTTTCAGTGGTCATTTTTTGGGTTCTGGTTTTTTGGGCAACTCAATGCCTGGGAAAATCTTAATCACGGCGCTGTCGTCTTCGCGTGCAAAGCCTGCTGTGCTGGCCTGCATAAACATTTGATGCGCGGTGCTGGAGAGCGGCAGCGGAAACTTGCTGGCACGCGCCATGTCGAGCACGATGCCGAGGTCTTTGACAAAAATGTCTACGGCAGACAGCGGCGTGTAATCGGCTGCCAGCACATGCGCCATGCGGTTTTCAAACATCCAACTATTGCCTGCGCTGTTGGTAATCACCTCGTACAGCGCGGCTGCATCCACGCCTTCGCGCAGACCCAGCGCCATCGCTTCAGCAGCGGCAGCAATGTGTACGCCTGCCAGCAATTGATTGATGATCTTGACCTTGCTACCTGCGCCAGCGGTGTCGCCCAACTTGTACACCTTGGCCGCCATCACGTTTAAAAACGGCTCGGCAATGGCGTATGCCTCAGGCTTGCCTGCCGTCATCATGGTCATCTGAGCGCTAGCGGCTTTGGCAGCTCCGCCTGAAATCGGCGCGTCGATGTAGTGAATGCCCAGCGCATTGAGCTTGCCCTCAAGCGCCACCGACCAATTGGGATCGACCGTCGAGCACATCACGAAGACGCTACCGCGTTTCATGGTGGCGGCCACGCCCTTGCCAGCATCACCATCGCCAAAAAGCACGCTCTCGGTTTGCGCAGCATTGACCACGACTGAAACAATGACATCGGCTTTTGCGCCCAGCTCTGCCAGCGTGCCGCACGCCACGCCGCCATCTTTGGCAAAGTCTTCGGCCACTTCGCGCCGCACATCAAACACAAAAGGCACATGCCCCGCACGCCTTACAGACTGGGCCATCCCAGAGCCCATGGCGCCAAGGCCAACTACGCCTACTTTTAATCCACCACTTGCATTGGTCATTTAGAACAATCTCCAAGACATCGGCGTATAGGCATACGACTTGCCCTCTTTTTTGAGCGTCCCAAGGCCTGGGAACGGCAGATGCACGGCCGCGACCAAAATATTTTCTTTGGCCGCCATATCAAAAATATTCATGCGCGAGCTGCTGGCTTTGGACTGCTCCCAGTCAAAGGCAATGGTGACTTCGGGATTGGCAAACTGAACGGGCGCAATGTGAATCAAGTCACCAATCGCCAGCATCTTGGCTGTGCCCGATTGCACCATGAAGCAGCTGTGGCCGGGCGTGTGGCCAACGGCTGCTACAGACGTGATACCCGGCGTGAGTTCTTCGCCTTGCTTAAAAGGCTTTAAGCGTTCGCCATACGCAGCCTTGGCACGCTTAGCTGGTATAAAGCGGCCTTTTTGCGCGGCGGGTGCGGCGGCTTC
>JANPAY010000086.1:0-1531 GCA_031430155.1 Comamonadaceae bacterium | reverse complement strand
ACAGCAACTGTTTTTGGTCGGGTTTTTGGAGGTTTTCCGTTATCGTAATTATTGGTTACGGCTAAGTTGATTTTGTATTCGCCTGGTTTTTTATAGACTTTTTTTGGAGTTACTTCTTTGCTAAAACTTCCGTCACCCATTTCCCAGAAATAACTAAAACTTGCTTTTGGTGCTCCGGCAACCTGAATTAAAGGCGGAACTTCGGGTTTAAAAATAACCTGATTTCCTTTTTTATCATAATTGATAGTGGCTTTTCGGGTTATGGTGTCTTTTACTTTTGTTTGCCCTTCAACAAATTTGGGATAAAAGAAAAGTAAAACGAATAATAGTATTTTTAATTTCTTCATGGTCAAAAGGTTTAAGATTTATAAAAATAGGAAAAAGTGGTGAACTAGTCACCACTTTTTCCAAAGGAATTAACCTTGCTTCGATTTAAGGCAAACCGTTTATCGCTGCTATCAGTTGTGCTTCGGTTCCAACAGTAGTTTCGGCATTAGAGAAAACATAAACATCTCCGGCTGCAATGGTAACTGCTTTGATGGCATATCTGAAGTTTCCATTATCTTCTGTTACAAAAATTACATGTGCCACTAATCCTACTGGTATTTGTCCGTAATGTTCAGAGAACTGATTGGTTCCGGCATTGTAAGTATCGAGTTTAGCTAAGGCACTTCCTTCACCATCGTAGTGTAAATAAATCGCACTGTTTTCAAAATCATAACCAGTTGGAGCTTCAGCAAGTATGGTAGTTTTTGGTCTTGGATCCGAATAGAATCTATCCACATTAGTCCAACCAAAATCATTTAAGAAAGCATAGTAAGCAGCACTGGCACCTTGTCCTTCGCCAAATACACCTTGTCCTCCGGCAGGATTTTGATCTCGCTGATCCCAGTCTAAATTTCCATCTTCATCAATGGTTCCATCCCAAAGTGACATTCCGGTTTCAAGTCCACCAGTTAAATCAGCCGGAATTTTCAATTGCATTGGACAAGTAATTTCCAATTGTTGACCGTTTTGAGTAGCGTTTATATAAAATTCACCACCAGAAATAATCAAAGCCATATCGCCGTTTGGTTTTCTACCCATAGTAGGTTTATCGGTTACCAACATTGTTCCTTTGTCAAAGACTTCGGCGTATTCAATAGCTACCTGACCTGCTGTAACTGGGTGTCCATTTAAGGTTAAGCAGTCACCGTTGATGGTTAATTCTACTCCTTTTGCGGATGTAAAAGTTACAGAGCCACCTCCTGCGTTAAGAGTAAACTGTTGTGTAACATTTTCTAGAGCGGTTTGTTTAAGATTGCTAAACTCTAATGCAGTTGGAATTTGATTTCCATCTGGAGTGTCGGTTGAACAGCTTGCAATGGCTAATGAGGCGAAAAGGGATAATGCGGTGTTTTTAAAATTTGTGTTCATGATTTCTAAGTTTTTATATTAATTATTAAAAGAAAAATGCGGTTGGTTTACTAATTACAGTTGAAGTTATTGTTCCATTATTTATAGTAATTGCCTCTACTGACCAAACAAAATC
>JANPAY010000085.1:0-4503 GCA_031430155.1 Comamonadaceae bacterium | reverse complement strand
TTTAGATGCACTGCCAGGCCGCAAGTTCAAGGCGCTGGTGCAAGCTATTGACCCGCTGCTAGATGCCAATGGTCGCTCCGTGAGCGTT
Organism: Comamonadaceae bacterium; assembly: GCA_031430155.1. Taxonomy (GTDB): domain Bacteria; phylum Pseudomonadota; class Gammaproteobacteria; order Burkholderiales; family Burkholderiaceae_C; genus JASGCK01. Next base: position 4,415 of record JANPAY010000085.1, on the reverse strand, counting down.
CGCGGCTGTATTGACAACCGTTCGCTGCAATTACGCCCTGGTATGTTTGCCCGTGTGACCCAAGTCTTTGGCGAGCGCGACAAAGCGCTGGTTGTGCCCGAAGAGGCGATTGTTCCGTTTGGCCCTCGCACTTTTGTGATTAAGGTCGTGGATGGCACAGAAAAGGATGACAAGGGCGTATTGCAAAAAATCTCGCAGCGCGTGGAAGTCAAAATTGGTATTCGTCGCCCAGGCCGTGTAGAGATATTGGAAGGCGTGAAGGAGGGCGAGACCATCGTCACAGCAGGTCAACAGCGCATTCAAAAAGACGGTACTGCGCTACGACCCAGCGCAGGCACTGGCGAGCGCCCTTCGGGTGGTCCTCCTGGGCCGCAAGCCACACCGGGAGCGGCTCCTGGCGGCGCACCTCCCGCAGCGCAAGCTGGTAAAGGCCCCGCGGGGAATGCTGCTAAATCACCCGTAAAGCCGCCGGAAGGTCCTAATCCTTGCGTTGCTGAACTTAAAACTTAAGGAGCTTGCCATGCAACTCGCAGAAGTCTCTATCCGCCGTCCCGTCTTTGCGACGGTACTGTCCTTACTTGTGCTGCTGATCGGTGCGGTCAGTTTTTTAAAACTCCCCGTTCGCGAATATCCAAAAATTGACGAACCCGTCGTGACGGTCTCTGTTAAATACGCGGGCGCCTCCGCCGAAGTGATCGAGTCCCAAATCGCCAAAGTGCTAGAAGACTCTATTGCGGGCATTGATGCCGTGGACGTGATTACCTCGATCTCTCGTGCCGAGCAAGCACAGATCACAGTGAAGTTCCGTTTAGAGAAAGATGCTGATGCGGCAGCCGCTGAAGTGCGTGACCGTACGGCACGTGTGCGCAATCGCTTGCCACTCGCGATTGAAGAGCCGGTCATTGCTAAGGTCGAGGCTGATGCCTTCCCTGTTATTTGGCTGGCATTTTCTAGCGATACCCACACGCCGCTGCAAATCAATGAGCTGGTCAATCGCATCGTTAAACCAAAGTTGCAAACCGTCACGGGTGCAGCCGACGTCCGCATTTTTGGTGAACGCAAATACGCCATGCGTGTGTGGCTGGATCCTGATCGCTTGGCCGCTTACAAACTGACTGTGCAAGATGCCGAAGACGCCATCCGCCGCAGCAACTTAGAAGTGCCCGCAGGGCGCATTGAATCCACGCAGCGCGAGTTTTCCGTTACCTCGAATACCGACCTCTTGCGGCCTGGGCAATTTGGCGAGATCGTCATCAAAAATGTGAACGGCTTTCCCGTGAAGATGCGCGATGTGGCGCGCATTGTGGAAGGCGCTGCGGACGAGCGCAGCAAGGTGCGCTTGAATGGTCGTGATGCCATTTCCGCTGGTGTGATTCGCCAAGCGACCGCCAATCCACTCGTGCTCTCTAAAGGTGTGCGCGATATGCTGCCTAGCCTGCAAAAAGACTTGCCCGCTGGAATTTCGATTGACATTGCCAACGACAACTCGGTATTTATTGAGCGCTCTGTGCAAGGTGTTTATCAAACCATTTTGGAAGCGATCGTTTTGGTGGCATTGGTGATATTCTTGTTCCTGCGCACGCTACGCGCCTCCATTATTCCCATCGTCACCATTCCCGTGAGTTTGATCGGAACGTTTGCGCTCATGGCATTAGCAGGCTTCACTATCAACACGCTGACCCTGCTTGCGCTGGTACTGGCGATTGGTCTTGTGGTGGACGATGCAATCGTGGTGCTCGAAAATATTTATCGCCACATCGAAGAGGGCATGGCCCCGTTTGCTGCGGCGATTACAGGGGCAAAGGAAATTGCGTTTGCGGTGATTGCTATGACGCTGACGCTGGCGGCGGTGTACGCGCCTTTGGCATTCACGCCAGGACGTACGGGACGGCTCTTTATTGAGTTTGCTTTGGCCTTGGCCGGTGCGGTGGTGGTCTCAGGCTTTATTGCCTTGACGCTGACGCCCATGATGTGCTCTATTTTGCTCAAACACAATCCAAATCCTGGTTGGTTTGACCGCAAGATGGGTGGTCTGCTAGACAAAATGACGAACGGATACGAATGGCTGCTCCGGCGTGTGCTCATGGCTCGCTGGGTGGTCGTTTTGATGATGGTGGGTGTGGCTGCGGGTATTTGGTTTATCTTGCCCACGATGAAAAAAGAACTCGCCCCCCTTGAAGATCGCGGCGTGATTCTGACGGTGGTCAATGCCCCTGATGGCGCGACGCTTGACTACACCAATAAATACGTCAATGCGCTCGAGCGCATTGGTCAGCCGTACAAAGAATTCGATCGTTTGTTTGTAACGATGGGTAACCCAACAGTTAGTCAAGCCAACGTGTTTTACCGTGCTATTCCGTGGGAAGAACGTAAAAAAACGACAATGGAACTCGCGCGTGAAATGCAACCCAAGATCAACGCGTTAGCGGGCGTGCAAGCTTTTCCCATTACGCCTCCATCGCTAGGACAAGGTTTTCGCGAAAGGCCTGTGAACTTCATGATTGTCACATCCGATAGCTACCAAAACTTAGCCGCCGTGACACGTCAAATGATGGACGAAATTGCTAAAAATCCGGGCTTTTTAACGCCTGATATTGATTTGCGTCTCAATAAACCTGAACTCAAAATCGACGTCAATCGCGAACGCGCAGCCGACATGGGCGTGAGTGTGGATGTGGTGGCGCGTGCAATAGAGACCATGCTTGGCGGCAGACAAGTCACGCGTTACAAAAAAGAAGGTGACCAATACGACGTGATTGTGCAAACGCAGGCGACGGGCCGCGATACGCCTGACGACATCGAAAAGATATTTGTCCGTGGTCGAAATGACGCCATGATTCCGCTGGCCTCACTGGTCAAAGTGCGCGAATCCGTTGCGCCGCGTGAGCTCAATCACTTCAGCCAGCGCCGATCAGTGTCAATCACATCAAATCTTGCACCCGATTATTCGTTGGGGCAAGCACTGGACTTTTTGGACGCAACCTCAGCCAAAGTATTAAAGCCTGGCTACAGCACCGATTTAAACGGAACGTCGCGCGAATTTAAAAACTCGCAAGGTAGCTTAGGCATTGTGTTTGCACTGGCACTTCTCTTTATTTTCCTGGTACTCGCTGCGCAATTTGAGAGCTTTATCGATCCTTTCGTCATCATGCTCTCTGTGCCTCTGTCCATGATAGGTGCGCTCTTGGCGCTTAAATATACGGAGGGAGGCTCGCTCAATGTGTACTCACAAATTGGACTCATCACGCTGGTGGGTTTGATTACCAAACACGGCATTTTGATTGTGGAATTCACTAATCAATTGCGCGAAGCGGGTGGCGATATGTGGGAGTCGGTCATTAAGGCTTCCAGCCAGCGTTTGCGCCCGATTTTGATGACCACTGGGGCGATGGTGCTAGGCGCGATACCGTTAGCTTTTGCTACTGGCGCTGGCGCAGAAAGCCGCATTCAAATTGGTAAAGTCATTGTGGGTGGCATGAGCCTTGGTACATTGCTCACTATTTTTGTCGTGCCAACCATGTACACACTCTTTGCGCGTAAACATGCACCGGGGGCAATCAAAACGGATTTACCAATCTTTACGGCGACTTCATGATGTGTTGACATGAGACCTGCAAACTGGGGTCTCCTTCAACTCTTCAAGAAAGACCGCATCATGGCTACTAAATCTCTCAAAACATACATCGGGCTACTCACTACCGCGATCGCAATCAGTGGCTCTGCATTATTGGTCGTTGATTCCACCATGGCGCAGCCCGCAGGCCCTACGGCGCGGATGGATCCAGCACGTATGGACAAAATGGTTGAGATGCATGTCGAGCGTATGGCGAAGGCCGTTGACGCGACGCCTGAACAAAAAACCAAGCTGCAGGCGATTGCTAAAGCTGCGCAAGCCGATATCAAGCCCTTACACGAACAAGTCCGTGCCCGCATGGATAAAGCTTTGGCAGAATCTAAAGAAGTGCTCACCCCAGAGCAACGCTCCAAGTGGGATGCAAGAATGCAATCCATGCGTGACCGTATGGACAAGCGTATGGGCAAAGGCATGGCCGAACCCAATGATCGTCTCGAGAAAAAATGACCGAACACATCTTATTAATTGACGACGACGAAAGGCTTGCCCGCATGGTGGGCGAGTTTTTGCGTCAGTCGAGCTATGTGGTGACCCATGCGCCTGACGCAACCCAAGGCTTGGCGATGCTGGCTAGCAGTGCAGTCGATTTAATTGTTTTAGATTTAATGCTGCCTGATATCGATGGTCTTGAGGTTTGCAGGCGTATTCGTGCACTGCCAACAGAGGCTAAGCGCACGCCCGTTCTGATGCTCACAGCGAAAGGTGATCCGATGGATCGCATTATTGGACTGGAGATGGGCGCCGATGATTATTTGCCTAAACCCTTCGAGCCACGTGAACT
>JANPAY010000084.1:0-1661 GCA_031430155.1 Comamonadaceae bacterium | reverse complement strand
AAAAACAAAATCATCCTCAAGGCTCGTTGTTTCCCACGGAATTTGTGCGCCGTTACTGGCTTTGCGGACTGCAAAGCGAACTCGCTTAAAAACATCCTCAATCCGTGCTGTGGGCTTTTGAAGTTCCTGCAACAAGAAGCCTGTGTAGAGTCCATTTTTTCCTGTGCCATCTTGAGCTACGTTCCCAGGCGCTGTGGCGTAAGCTAAGAATGTCCCTGTGGGCGCATCGAGCGGCGCGAGGCCTTTGCCCGTTGATGTTTTTCCGTTCGCGAATGGATCATCTCGGCAAGCATCCAGCACCACGATGTTCATTCGGTTGCCTGCTTGTTGGAATGATTTCATGACGACTTCAATATCGACCGTTTGGAGGGGCACATCTTTAGAGTTATTCAGTTTGGCATCCACGGGCACCACGTAATTGCGCCAATCAAGCTGCAAACCATGCCCTGCATAAAACAGCATCCCAACGCCTTGCTTGCCTTGTAGTTGCTTGTTTGCGCGTTCAATCGCGTCCATCATTTGCGCACGGTTGCCATCCAGCACTTCAATCACACCAAAGCCCATATTGCGCAGCGTTGCCGCCATGTCTTTTGCGTCGTTTGATGGATTGGCTAGCGCCATATTTCCCGCATAGGCTGAATTGCCGATGATGAGGGCAATTCGCACATCGTTTGGCGCTTGAGCCGTGGCGGAAAAGGTAAGCGCTCCTGCCGCACAAAGCACGCTTGTTAGCAATTGGTGGTGAATGCGACCGAGTGTTTTCATGTCGAAACTTCGCTTGTAGCTTCTTCCACAAACTGCATCACCAAATTGCGAGCCACCAGCGAGCGATACGCCCACGTTGCCCTGAGTCCATCACGCGCAGTAAAGCTTTGCGCGATGGCGTCGTCAATCGAATCAGAAGAGATTTGATCTGCGGATTTGCCTTCAATTGCCGCTTCAATTTTGGCGGCACGCATGGGATACGGCGAGAGACCGTTGTAGGCCACACGAACGTTTATGAACTTCTCATTTTTGACTTCAAACGACATCGCGCAGCAAGTTGCCGAGATATCTTGATCGAAACGCTTACTGACCTTATGTGCTCTGAAAGCCTTGCTGGATAAGGGCTTCGGCAGTACCACTGCCTCAATAAACTCGCCGCTTTGTAGCACGTTGGCTTTCATGTCTGTGTAGAAAGCGTTGATGGACACCTTGCGCGTTTTGTCCCCTTTGCGAAGAACGAGCTCGGCATCCAGCGCCATCAAGCAGGGCATGGAGTCACCAATGGGTGAGCCGTTGGCGATATTGCCCGCCAGCGTGGCGGTGGAGCGAATGGGCGGCGAGCCAAAGCGGCGTAGCACCTCACTGAAGTCGGGGTAGGCGGTGCTAACCAAGGACTCGACAGTAGTGAGCGAGACCGCCGCGCCAATCGTCCAGTGGGTCGCAGATTCGCGGGTGGTTTTGAGCTCTGCCACGTTGCCCAAGTACACGATGTAATCGGGGCGGCTAAATTGCTTGTTCACTTGCAAGCCGATTTCGGTGCTGCCTGCAAGAAGAGTCGCCTTGGGGTGCGCGAGCAAGTACTCCGCGACTTCAGCCGTGGTAGCTGGTGCGACAAACTCGTTACCCTTCTTGGTGCGCAGCACAGGCTGAATCACGGTTTGACCATCTAAGCCAAT
>JANPAY010000083.1:0-3338 GCA_031430155.1 Comamonadaceae bacterium | reverse complement strand
AGGCGTAGGTGTAAGCTTGGTGGTTAACACCGTAGGCGGATCGGTGTTTACCGAGAATGTGCGCTGCTTGCAATTTGAAGGCAGGCTTGCCACGGTAGGTTATGTCGATGGCGTATTGAAAGCCGAAATCAATATCGAACTGCTCCATGCCAAACGACTCACACTGTTTGGCGTCTCCAACAAACTGCGCACCCCCGAGCAGCGTGCAGCAGGCGTGCCGCGCTTTAGAGCCGAAGTTCTGCCGATGCTTGCTGACGGCCGCATCAAACCACTCGTCGATAAAGTATTTCCGTTTGGCGAGCTACCCGCGGCCAAAGCTTGCATGGATGCCAACGAGCATCTTGGAAAAATTGTTTTATCCATAGAGAAATGACTATGAAAAATATCCAAAAGTGGCTCAAAAGCCCCATCCTGCTCGGCTTGCTGCTTGGCCTTGCACAGAGCAGTTTTGCTCAAACTGCGCCAAGCGACTACCCGAATCGGCCCATCCGCTTAATCGTCGGCTTTGCCCCCGCAGGAGCTGCGGACTACGTCGCCCGCACCATGAGCGACCAGCTTGGCAAAGCGCTCGGACAATCAATCGTTGTCGAAAACAAAGCGGGTGCAGGCTCTAGCATTGCCGCTGATTTCGTCGCCAAAGCGCCCGCCGACGGCTACACGATTTTGATCGCCAGCCCCAGCAGCATGTCTGTCAATCCTGCGCTGAACGCCAAACTAGGCTATACCGCCAAAGATTTTGCGCCCATCTCCAAAATCACAGCGTCGCCCTTGGTCATTGCAGCAAGTCCCAAATCCAATATCACGTCAGTAAAAGAGCTCATTGCTGCGGCCAAACGTGCGCCTGGCACGCTGAACTATTCCAGCTCGGGGAACGGTTCTGCGCCTCATTTAGGCGGCGCGCTGTTTGCGCAAGTGGCTGGTATCGATATGCAGCACATCCCCTTTCGCGGCGGCGCGCCTGCCATTGCCTCCGTGGTCGCGGGTGATACGCAGTTGACATTTGGAACACCGCCTTCCGTTTTGCCCATGGTGCAAGCAGGAAGATTGCGCGGCCTTGCGGTCTCCACGCGCGAGCGCACGGCGCTCTTTCCCAATTTGCCTGGCATGGCAGAAGCAGGCCTACCCGACTACGCGATCGAGTTTTGGTACGGACTTTTTGTGCCTGCTAATACCCCACCCGCCATCATTAAAAAATTGTACGAAGCCACGCGCATCGCCATGAGTCAACCCAGCGTGAAAGCTGCACTGGCGCGTGAAGGCACAGAAGTCGCACTGTCCCATTCATCCGACGCGTTTGCTGCGTTCTTAGTTGAAGATGCGAAGTTTTGGACGCGGCTGGTTAAAGATGCGCAGGTGAAGTTGGATTGATGAATCACCCCGTCATCACCTCCCTAATCCCAGTCATCCTGCTCATCGCGACAGGCTATGTGGCTGGTAAGCGAGGTTGGATAAGGGCTAGCGCTAAGGGCGACTACTCAAACATTATTTTCTTTTTGCTGTTGCCGCCACTCCTGTTTCGCACGATGGCGCAAAGTCATCCTGAAAATTTGCAGCTACTGCCCGTGCTGGCGTATCTTGGCAGCATGGTGATTTTGTTTGCGATGGTGCTGGTGTGGACAGGTGTGAATCAGCGCGGAGCCATACTGGGCTTGGCTGCGACCTACGGCAACACGGTCATGATTGGTATTGCACTCGTTGGCTTTGCGTATGGCGAAGCGGGTCAAGCGGTGCTGTTCAGCCTCCTCTCGGTTCACGCCATCATCATGCTCACCTCTGCCACGATGTTCTTGGAATGGCTGCGCAAAAAAAATAGCGACGCGCATCCCGCACGTGCGGCGCTAGAAGCTTTGCGCGGCGCGCTTCTCCAACCAACGACTTGGCCAATTTTGCTGGGGCTCATCTATAGCCAAACGGGACTTGCGCTCCCTGTCGTGATTGATAGACCGATGCAACTGCTGGGGCAAGCGTTTAGTCCGTTAGCTTTGGTACTGGTGGGACTCACGCTTTCTGTCACAAAGTTTGGCGATCACATCAAACCCGCGCTGGGTTTGTCAGTTCTCAAAAACTTCGTGCAGCCCTTGCTGGTCTTAGGTTTGGGACTATTGCTCGGACTGCATGGCTTGCCGCTTACCGTAATGGTGGTCGCTGCATCGCTGCCCATGGGTGCGAACGTATTTATGTTTTCGCAGCGTTACGAGGAGTCTGAAGAGTTGATTACAACCAGTGTGTCAGTCTCGACCGTGATGGCGCTTTTTAGTGTGGCGCTTGCCATGTCGATCGCACCTTTGATTGAAAAACTATGACATCGCAACTCAAACTCTCCATCCTCGACCAATCGGTTGCTGTACAAGGTCGCAGTCACGCGGACTCGATCCAAGCCACGCTGGCATTGGCCGTGCAGGCTGAAGCTTGGGGCTATCACCGCTTTTGGGTGAGCGAACATCACAGCCACCCGACCATCGTCGGCTCTGCGCCCGAGGTGCTCATGGCTGCTATTGCCGCGCGTACCACGCGCATTCGCATTGGTAGCGCAGGCGTGATGCTGCCGCACTACGCCTCGCTCAAAGTCGCCGAGCAATTCCGCGTACTGGATGCCCTAGCGCCAGGCCGCATCGACCTTGGCGTAGGCCGCGCACCTGGCAGCGACCAGCGCACGTCGCGCTTGCTCAATCCTGATCCACGATCCAGCGACAACTTTCCGCGTCAAGTACAAGAACTCATGGTCTGGACGAATAACGAAACGGCATACGGCGTGAACGCTTACCCATCTGGCGACACCGCACCGACCGTGTGGATGCTGGGCAGCTCTGATTACGGCGCACAACTCGCCGCCGAACTAGGTCTGCCATATGCTTTCGCGTACTTCATTACCGATGGACAAGGTACAGAGCAAGCGCTTGAGATTTATCGGCAGAACTACAAGCCCAGCGAGGCGCATCCCACGCCAAAAGCACTGCTATGCGTATCGGCGCTGGCGGCGGAAACCGAAGCCGAGGCGTGGCGACTCTTCCAAAGTCGAGCACGAGCGCGTATGGACAGAAACCTTGGGCGCAACGCGGCGCTCTTATCGCCCGAAGATTCGATTCGCCCGTGGACGCAAAGCGAAGAGCGTGCACTGGAGCTGCTTCGTGCAGGTGCGTTTGTGGGTACGGGCGAGCAGGTCGTGAGCAAACTGAAAACGCTGGCAGACAAACATGATGTGGACGAGATTGCCGTTATCACGTGGACACATGATCCAGCGGCTCAGGCTCGGTCGTATGAACTGCTCGCAAGCGCCCTATAAAATGCCACGTCCCTCGCGGCTCAATGCTTAGCGAGTATTTATGTTTTTTGATAAC
>JANPAY010000082.1:0-1561 GCA_031430155.1 Comamonadaceae bacterium | reverse complement strand
GCCTCTCGAGACAAGGCGACAACGAAGTCCGTCATCCCGACGTTCGGATCATCGCCGCGACATGGCACGACCTCGAAGCCCCCTCTGCCAACGTGATCAGGACAAGTCGCCGTCCTGCAATCACACTCCGGGGGCACGATTGGCAGGCAGCACATGGCACGCACCGAATCCAAGAATCCTGACCCCGAGGTCCCCGCCAAAGCGAAGCGTCGAACCTTCGCGGCTGACTTCAAGCGGCGAATCCTCGCCGCCGCCGACCAACTCGTCGCCGATGGCGAGAGCGTCGGCGCTCTGTTGCGCAAGGAGGGCCTGTACCGCTCGCAGTTGAGCGACTGGCGGAAAGCCCTCGCCGAACACGGCGAGGTCGCGTTGGCTGGGAGGAAGCGCGGTCGAAAGGCCGTGGCAGGGGCCGCCGCGAACAAGCTCGAGATGCGCAAGCGCGACCGTCGCATCGCCCGCCTCGAGCGGGAGCTCGCCCAGGCGAAGTTCATCATCGACATCCAAAAAAAAGTTTCGGAGATGATGGCGCTCTCGGAGCCGCTCGACGACGAGAGTGCGCCATGACGGCGCTGGCCGTCTCGACGCCGCTGGCCGCGTTGTCGCTGTTGTGTGGCGCGCTCAAGGTGCCGCGCTCCACTGTTCACCGTCGACGACGCCATGGACCGCGCGAGAAGCCACGTCGACGAACACCGTCGCGTGCGCTGCCGCCGGCCGAAGTGCAGCTCGAGTTGGCAGAGCTTCACAGCGACCGCTTCGTCGACAGCTCGCCGGCGGAAGTCGTTCACGCGCTGCTGGCAGATGGCCGCTACCTCGCGTCAGAGCGGACGATGTACCGAATCCTCAACGCGAACGGCGAAGTGAAGGAACGCCGAAATCAACGTCGTCACCCGGAGTACTCGCGGCCCGAGTTGATGGCGACGAAGCCGAACGAGGTCTGGTCGTGGGACATCACGCGACTGCGCACGGCGCAGAAGTGGGTCTACCTCTACCTCTACGTCGTCCTCGATATCTTCAGTCGCGCCGTCGTCGGCTGGATGGTGGCCGAGAAAGAGACGGCAGCCCTGGCCACACGCCTCATCGAGGAGACGAGCGCGAAGCACGACGTCGAGCCGGGGACGTTGGTGCTGCACGCCGACCGCGGAACGCAGATGACGTCGAAGGCGTTGGCGCAGCTCTTGGCCGACCTCGGCATCGCCGGCAGTCACAGCAGGCCGCAGGTCAGCGACGACAACCCGTTCTCGGAGTCGCAGTTCAAGACGATGAAGTACCACTCGTCGTTCCCAGGAAAGTTCGCCAACCTCGACGACGCGGCGACGTTCGGGAGGACGTTCTTCGCTTGGTACAACAACGAGCATCGCCACAGCGGCATCGCCTACCTGACGCCGAACGAGGTCCACGAGGGACGTGGTGACGAGGTGCTCGACCATCGTCACGAGGTGCGGAGGGCTGCGTTCGAGAAGAACCCCGAACGCTATCCGCGAGGGGCACCACGTCGACAGACGCTGCCCACCGCCGTCTACATCAACCCGCCAGCGTCGTTGCCGCCGTCCTCGTCGTCGTC
>JANPAY010000081.1:0-3353 GCA_031430155.1 Comamonadaceae bacterium | reverse complement strand
ATGTCGTCGTTAGCCAGCACAGCGGGGTAGCGCTTGGTGATGTTTTGTAGAACGAGGCGGGCTGGGGGTGTCATTGGAATAATCGTAACACGGGGGGATTGCTATGATTAGATCTTCAAAAATGAAAACTTCAAACGAACTCCACATATGACGGAAGACACTTTGGAAAAGATTTTTTTAGTGTTTCTTGGATGGCTACTGGGACTGCTTGCTCCAGCGATAGTAGACTCAATAAAACGCAAGCGCGAGAACAAACTGGGGAGGGCTGCAATTCTGTCTGAGCTTAGTGAATTGGCCTGTACTCTTTCTGCTGCTGCGTATGGAGTCCGCATGGGACTTGGTACTGCTGACCGCCATTTTCTAGAGTGGTTTAAAGTTTATCTCGAACACAACGCAGTCACGCCAGAGCTTCAGAGATTTATCCCGAATCTTCGAGCGCAGCTTTCGTGGCCTGATGCGGTTCTAGAGGCGGCTGTTCGGCATGCGGCTGATAAAAAGGGGAGCGGGACAATGCTTCAACATTATTCTGTTCCGCTACTTGATGCTCGGGTTTCGGCACTTTGGTCTTTCGACACTTCATTTCAACGGCAGTTGCTAGAAATACGACGAAAGATTGAAATACTCGATGATGTTGTAGATCGGTCACGTAAATACTTCGATATGACCTTCACGAAACTTGAAGATGACAACTATCGACTAGTGATTGAGAATCTTGATCAAACTTACGCGCTTTACGCTGAACAGGCTATGCGTATAGTTGATCTAGTTAGAGGCCTGAAGTAGACGGGCTAGCAATTCCGTTTCTTGCAATTTCTATTTTGGATTACAATTTCATAAAAGTAAGGAGTTAAAAATGCTTGAATCCACTCTCACCGCCAAAGGTCAAACCACCGTTCCTCAGCCTATTCGGGATGCATTGCACGCCATGTCGGGTATGAAGTTGCAATGGCATCAGGTGATGGACGGGACGATTGTTGTGCGGGCAAAAAATCAGTCTCTGCTTGATATGGCAGGAATGATCCATGCGCCTAAACAGAAAAAAGTGTCCGTTGATGCAATGAACGCTTGGCGCTAAATCGGACGTAGTGACGCATGGCGGCGCTGGACACCAATATTCTCATTCGCTACATTGTTCGCGATGATGAAAAACAGTTTGCGCAAGCAACAAAACTCATTCGCAGCGCCATCCGCGCAGGCGAGACTTTGTATGTTCCTGTGACCGTGTTGCTTGAAGTCGAGTGGGTGCTGCGCACCAGCTACACACTCTCGAAGGCCGAGGTTGTTGCCGCGATTTCTCGGCTTTTATCTGCGTCTGAGCTCTCGATTGCTAATGAGACAGCGATTGAGTCGGCGCTGAATCTCTATCAAAATCATTCGGCTGATTTTTCGGATTGTGTGCATACTGCTTTGTCACACGCAGCAGGGGAGAGTCCGCTCTGGACTTTTGACAAGGCGGCTTCTAAGGTCAAGGGCGCGAAGCTCTTAACAGCTTAAATTCCACTAAAGCCCATACACCTGCCGTACACCGTTTTCAATAGCGGTTAAATCTTTTGCTGATATTTCACCCACGTATTTGCCAAGGCGTGATTTATCGATGGTTCGGAACTGATGGCAAAGTGCCACCGAGTCAGTGCCTGCTGACGGGACAGCCACAACAACAGGGGGTAGCACTTTTCCAGACGAGGAGAGCGGCACAACACCTAGGTGGCGAAATCTGTCATTGAGTGGCGTGATAGACAGAATCACGCAAGGACGAGCGTTACCTTGTTGCTCGCCGCCGCGTGTTGGCTCTAAGTTGACGCGGTAAATCTTACCCCTTGCAAAATCAGACATTCTCTAAGCCATCAGCAACCGTTGCGTCCCATAGCGCATTGTCTGCGCGGCACTGTGCAAATGCGGGGTCGGTCATGTAGGCATCGGCAATCGCGCCAAGCTCTTTCTCTCGATCTTGCAAGGCTTGCTGCATGTATCGCTCCATGACGCGGCTACGCTCACCTTGCGGGACGGCAGCGTTAAAGCGCTGGAGCGTAGGTGCTGAGATGGTGTACGAAGCTCGTAGCATATTGGTAGGGAGGCCTAATGCAGTTTCCATGATGTTCAGTATTACTGTGTAGATGTGCGTAGTATACCAATGCTCGCTTCCAACCTCGCCAAATACCCAGCCCGCGTTTCCTCATCCACAAACGCCGCCTCAAAGCTATTTCTAGCCAGCGTTACTGCATCCTCTTCTGTCAAATCCAAAGCTGCAAAAGTCGCTTCCCAATTGGCATTCATGTAGCCGCCAAAGTAGGCAGGGTCGTCTGAGTTGATGGTGACGCACAGGCCTGCATCTAGCATTTTTTTGAGTGGATGCTGGCGCAGATTGGGTGTGACGCGCAGTTTTAAATTGGACAGCGGGCAGACCGTGAGCGGCACGCGGTCTTTGGCTAATCTTGCGACTAGGGCGGCGTCTTCTAAGCAGCGCACGCCGTGGTCGATGCGTTCAACACCGAGCACGTCTAAGGCTTGCCAGATATAGGCTGGTGGGCCTTCTTCGCCTGCGTGAGCCACTAGGTGCAGGCCCTCGCGCTTACACAGGGCAAACACACGGGCAAACTTTTCGGGCGGATGTCCCACTTCGCTGGAGTCGAGTCCTACCCCGATAAATTTGTCACGGTATGGCATCGCTGCCTTAAAGGTTTCGATGGCGCTGTCCTCGCTCAAATGCCGCAAAAAGCAAAGTATGAGCAAGGCGTTGATGCCCCATTTGGCTTTGGCGTCCGTGCAGGCACGGTGCAAACCGTTCACCACCATATCCATGGCTACGCCATGCTCCGTATGGGTTTGCGGATCAAAAAACATCTCGGTATGGATGACGTTGTCGGCGTGCGCGCGCTCCAAATACGCCATTGCCATGTCGTAGAAATCTTGCTCTTGCAGCAACACCGAAGCGCCTGCGTAGTAAATATCTAAAAAGCTTTGCAAATTTGTAAACGCATAGGCAGCGCGTAGCGCTTCTACGTTGGCGTAGGGCAGGGTGACGTTATTACGTTTGGCTAGCGCAAAAATCAACTCGGGCTCTAGCGAGCCTTCGATGTGCATGTGCAGTTCGGCTTTGGGGATAGATTTCATTAGCTAAACTATAAACCATGAGTTTCAAATCCCCCTTCCAATCTCCTTTTCAAGCCGAGCCACCTTTTCAGCACGGCACCGCGTCCAAAACTGCCGTGCTTCTCGTCAACCTTGGTACGCCCGACGCGCCTACACCAAGCGCCGTTCGCCGCTATCTCGCCGAGTTTTTGAGTGACCCGCGTGTGGTGGAAATTCCAAAGCCCATTTGGTGGCTGATCCTGCACGGCATCATTTTGAGGGTG
>JANPAY010000080.1:0-1900 GCA_031430155.1 Comamonadaceae bacterium | reverse complement strand
CTAAATTGTTATTTCTCTCCCTTTGAAGGACAAAAACACGTCTTTTACGACTAAAATACAGAGGGGTACGTCTCCCCACTTATTCATCGCTTTTCCGCGCCGTCCCGTTAGGGACGTAATATTTATACCCGCCGATTTCAATCGGCGGCTTGCACGGCGAGACGATTTGCTTTGTCTCGGAGAGACAACATCTTGCATGGCTTGTGTTGTCTCTCCGAGACACAGGAAGGCCGCCATCAAACTATCCGCCGATTGAAATCGGCGGCTACAAATATTATGTCCCTAACGGGACAGCAGGTAAGGCGGCGGCATATTCGTTATCCGTAAACACTGTTTTTTATCAAAAATACTGAGGGGGCCTAAAATCGCCCGTCCGTCTCCATTTTAAGTCCTCCCATTGCGGCGTAGCTGCAAAATCTCGGTAACACTTCCGCACGATGCCCGATTTACTATGCGGTGTAACCGCTAAACCGCCTGTTTTGCGGTTACACCGCATCGAAAACTGTGGACAGGTTTTAAGTATTACCGAGATTTGGCAGCTACGCCGCCGTGAAAAAGCTAAAAATAAAGTTTTCTCAAACTTTTAGGAATTATCGGTTTTATGTCGCACAATAAATAGAAATGTCTTAAATTCCCGAAGGGAATATATGTTTATAGAAAAGTAAAACCCGATTTGTCCTTAATCCTGAAGGGATTGAATGTGAATAACCGTAGGTGCAACCTACGGAACAATAAAAGTGATTTCCCAAGTCCGAAGGACTTGAATATCTCTGTAAATGGCATGATTTAGACATTCAAGTCCTTCGGACTTGGAAAAAAGTTTAGCTTTTGTTCCGTAGATTGCATCTACGGTCATTCACATTCAACGCCTTCGGCGTTGTCGGAAAATGCGCTTTTATTCAATTTCAATTCCTTACCTAAACTTTTTCATAGCTTACCTAAACTTTTGTAATCTCACTTTGCTTCTTGGAAAGTCTCAAAATACTGAGGGGGTGCTAAAAATCCATTATCATTTAAAACCCGCGAAAAATATACCGTTTCATGTATTTTTTATCTTTGATGACAAAGGCAACACCATAACTAAAACATCAACAGCTACACCCCCCATCAATAATTATTTTATTACCCACTTGTTTAATCGTAAAATAACAACCTGCACCTTCATCTTTAACATCCATATTGATACTTTTATCTTTTTTATTAAAGCTAAAAACATCCGTTTTAAGGTCGTAATAATATGTTTTTACGATTAAGTAGGCTTCAAAAAAGGTAAAGTTGGGTAATTCAAGTGTTGAACCAGAACCGCCTTCGCCTTGAAAATAACTGAATAAAATGCCTTGTTTATACTTTTGTTTATAAGATTGAATGTCCTCCTCCTTATATTTTTCGTTGGGTCGCACGAAACGGCTTGTATCAAGCATTTCATCTTTCATCCATACTTTCACATCGTATTTTTGCCCAGCTTTACCGATGCTTGAAGTGAAATAATCGTCAAAACCCAACGAATCATTCCGTTTAGGTGCAGGTAACCGCGACAGAAAACCATCAAACACAAACCCTTCTTTATCGCCATATTTGACCAATAACCATAAGCCTTTGACGGTAAACCCTTTAAATTCTTCAACTTCAAAAGGGATTTTGACGCCGATATTCGGTTGCACAACAACCTTTGCACCGTAAGGAATTGCAGCCAATTTTGTTGCCTTCGCATCGGGTTTGTCGCGCATATTCAAGCCCGAGGTTGCCCACACGTTGAGCGTTTCGCCGTCTTTGAAACGGCTCGTTTGCGCCATTAAAGGGATTGTTTGCAGCACGACGAAGGCGATAAAAATGTATTTTTTCATATTTCTACTTAAAAATTGTTTAAAGATACTGAGGGGTCTCTACGGCTGTTATTTAC
>JANPAY010000079.1:0-3033 GCA_031430155.1 Comamonadaceae bacterium | reverse complement strand
ACCTTCAATTCCATTGGCGATGCTGTGATTGCCACCGACACCAATGCGCGTATTACACGGCTTAACCTGGCTGCCGAAAAGCTAACTGGCTGGAAGCAGGCTAATGCAATTGGCCGCCCAGCTGACGAAGTTTTTTACATTATTAATGCAATCACGCGTGAGCCTGTTATTTCACCTGTTCTGCAAACAATAGCGCAAGGTGTCACTCACTTTTTACCCAAGCAAAGCTTGCTGGTTTCTCGCGATGGCAATGAGCATGCCATTGGCGATTCTTGCGCGCCAATTATTAATCTCGATGGTGTTATTGATGGCGCTGTCATTATATTTCGTGATATCACCCAGCAAGAATTGGTGCAAACAGCATTGCGTGCAAGTGAGCAGCTGTTTCGTGCCACATTTGAAAATGCATCGGTAGGTATTGCCCACGTGGCGCGAAATGGTCAACTATTGCGCATTAATCATCAATTTAGCCAAATGGTGGGCTATTCGGTCGCCGAGTTATTAACCAGTAAATATCATAAATATCAAAAAATTACCCATCCTGACGATTTAATAGAGAATCTAGCGGGCTATGAAAGAATCTTGTCTGGTGAAACTGATGCTTTTAGCATGGAAAAACGTTACCTATGCAAAGATAACTCGATACTGTGGGCTGATTTAGATGTAGGTTGTGTGCGCGACGCCAATGGTGAAGTCGAGTATTTTATTGCGGTAATTGAGGATATATCACAACGAAAACAAGCGATTGAAGATAGCCGCCGCTTTTTTACGCTGTCGCAAGAATTGCTATGCATAGCTGGCTTTGATGGCTACTTTAAAAAAATGAATAGCACTTGGGAAGCAGCGCTTGGTTACAGCATAGAAGAGTTGCTAGCCAAACCATTCATTGAGTTTGTACACCCCGATGACCGAGAGAAATCGCAAAATTTAGTTTCAAAGTTAGTTAATGGTCACAATACCAGTGCTTTTGAAAATCGCTTATTGTGTAAAGATGGCTCAGCGCGCTGGCTGTTATGGAGCACTGTTTCGGTTGTAGAAGAGCAATTACTTTACGCATCTGCGCGTGATATTACAGAGCGCAAAAAAAACGAGCAAGATTTGCAAATCCGCACAGAACAATTTGAATGCTTGATTAATGCTGCCCCGTTTGGCATTTTTCTGCTAGATGATCAGTTTCGCATTGCGCAGGTCAACCCTTACGCGCTACCTGCATTCGGTAATATACCTAACTTAATTGGTCGTGACTTTGGCGAGGTTATACACTTGATTTGGCCAATAGATAAAGCCAATGAGGTAATTGAGCTATATAGACATACGCTTGAAACGGGTGAATCTAGCTTAAAGAAAGAAATGATTGCACAACGCGTCGACAATGGTGCCATTGGCTATTACGCTTGGGAAATTCATCGCATACCACTTCCAAACAACAAAGATGGTTTAGTTTGCTACTTTCAAGATATTTCACAACGCGTGTTGGCGCAGCACTCAATTAATGAAAGTCAAGAGCGTTACCATACATTATTCCACTGCATGGACGAGGGCTATTGCGTGATCGAAATGCTTTTTGATGCACAACATAAAGCAAGGGATTTTCGATTTTTAGAAGTGAACCCAGCTTTTGAAGAACAATCAAGCTTAGTGAATGCCACAGGTAAAACTATATTGGAGCTTATCCCTGATTTTGACCAAGCTTTAATTGAAACCTATGGCCAAGTTGCATTTACGGGTGAACCTATTCGCTTTGAGCATGAAGTTAAAGAATTAAGCCGTTGGTTTGATATTTATGCGTTTAGAATTAAAACCCCAGAGCATAACCAATTGGCCATTTTATTTAATAATACTACCGAGCGCAAACAAGCACAACAAGCCTTAATCGATAACGAAGAACGTTTGCAAGCTTTTGTCATGTCAAGCTCTGATATTATTTATAGCATGAGCGCCAATTGGCAGACGTTACACCAAATAGAAGGCCGAAATTTCGTAAAAGAATCTAAAAAATCAAACAGCAATTGGCTGCAAGATAATATTTACCCTGAGGATCAATTAGCTGTGCAGGCAAGTATTAAACAAGTCATTGAAAATAAAAGTATTTTTGAATTAGAACATCGTGTATTTCGGAAAGATAAGACAGTGGGTTGGACCTATTCAAGGGCTGTACCGTTGTTTAATAAACAAGGTGAAATTACGGAATGGTTTGGTACAGCTAGAGATATAACCGATCGTAAACTTGAGCAAGAAGAACTGCGTCGGAGCGAAGAACGTTTTCGTGTGTTATTTGAATTAGGGCCAGTGGCCATGTATACCGTAGATGCTTGCGGCACGATTCAAGAATTTAACCGTAACGCCGTGACCATGTGGGGGCGTGAGCCGCAACGTGGCGACCCCAGCGAGACTTATTGCTGTGCCTACAAAATTTACACACCAAGTGGCACATTTGTGCCGCACGCAGAAAATGCAGTAGCCGACGTGTTATCAGGTAGAATTTCCGCGGCAGTTGATGTAGAAGCCATTTTAGAACGGCTTGATGGCTCACGCGTACACGTAATGGCTAATGTTGTGCCATTAAAAAATGGACAAGGTGACATTGTGGGTGCAATGAATTGCTTAGTTGATATGACTTACAGAATGAACGTAGAAGAAGCGCTGTTTAGCAATAATCTAGAGTTGCAGGCAGCAAAATTAGCCGCTGAGAAAGCTAATTTAGCAAAATCAGAATTTTTGTCTAGCATGAGCCACGAGCTGCGTACACCGCTTAACTCAATATTGGGTTTTGCCCAGCTAATTGAATCTGGCGCAACGCCACTGACCATTTCGCAATCGCGCAGCATTCAGCAAATTGTGCAGGCTGGCTGGTATTTGCTTGAACTAATCAACGAAATTTTAGATTTAGCCCAAATTGAATCGGGCCAACAAGCCATGTTGCTAGAGCCTGTAGCGGTTAATCAAGTGATGCGCGAATGCGCAACCTTGGTAGAGCCGCTTGCTTTAAAACATAGCGTTAGCATCACGTTTAATGTATTGGCAGACAATATT
>JANPAY010000078.1:0-3432 GCA_031430155.1 Comamonadaceae bacterium | reverse complement strand
CTGCTCACCTTTAAATACGCGGCCTGTCAGCATCATGTCCAGCATACGATGCGCACCAATCAACTTGGGCACACGCACCGAGCCGCCGCCGCCGACAAAGATGCCGCGCGAGCCTTCGGGTAGCGCATAAAACGTCGTCTCATCCATCACGCGGATGTGGCATGAGGTTGCAAGTTCCAGTCCGCCGCCCACCACCGCGCCATGCAACGCAGCAATCACGGGGATGCGACCAAATTCAATATTGGTCAGGATACGATGCCATGAGCGCGAATGATGCACGCCTTGCACCGCGTCGCGTTCTTTAATCTCAGACAAATCAAGCCCCGCACAAAAGTGATCGCCCTCTCCGTCGATAACGGCAGCTTTAACGGTCGCTGGCAAATTGTCAAACGCATGCTCCAACGCGGCCATGAGCCCATCGGATAGCGCATTGCGTTTTTTGCCACGCATTAAACGGACGATCGCGATGTCGTCTTGGATATCAATTGAAATTTCGGAAAGAGATGGAATCACTGAGCTCATGGGTTTTGATATTTTGTTTTTATGATTAGCTAATTTAATCAAATTGCGATTAACTGAGATTAGTACTTACCCCTATTAACATGCACAACACTGCATATGCATAATTAGTAAAACTAATTAAAAGGATGCATCATGAGCCTTCATCGTATTACTGGTTATCAGCTCGTACAAGCGGGCATCGTCACGGGAGGCAACTTCATGCGCGAGGTAGGCAAACCGTACAAACTACGGCCTGTCGAGTTCACCATCTTGCAGCTCATCCGAGAGACGCCGCACATTAGCCCGACAACACTGGCTAAAACGCTGGCCATGACAACCCCCAGTATCACCGCGTGGTTAGATAAGCTGTCCGAGCGCAAACTACTGATGCGGGAAAAAAGTACCCGTGATGGACGCGGTCAGAAACTAGCGCTCACTCCAGCAGGATCGGCTTTGGTTGAAGATGTGCACGCAGTCTTACTTGAATCAGAGGCGCAATTGTTGGCTCATTTAAGCCTTGGGGAGCGGGAAATGTTACTGGAGATTCTGCTAAAAATAACCGCTGGAAACGCTTAGGCCTGCCACACCCCATATCCCGCTTCACGCAGCGTGATGCCCAAATCCACCTCAATGTACTGCGCGTCCAAGTAATCCATCGGGTTGTAGTGCTCGTAGAGCTTGGGTAGCAAGTGCAGGCCAAACTCTTGTGCATATTTATTGGCTTGAATGCCCGCCTTGTGCTTATCAAACCGCACATCGGGGTCTAAGCCCGTCATGCCCACATAGACGCAGGGTTTACCAAAAACGTAATCGGGGTTTGAGCGCATAAAACGCGGCTTGTCCAATACGTCTTTCGACAGCTCAATCACATAGACGTGATAGTGAGGCTTCTTTGCCATACCGCATGGACAGGGGCTTAGCTAGCCGCCAGCACCTTATTCGGATTCATGATGCCTTGCGGATCCAGCGCTTGCTTGACTGCTCGCATCATGCCCATCTCCACGCTGGATTTATAACGTGCAGCCTCATCACGGCGCAGCGTGCCAAGGCCATGCTCGGCAGACACCGAACCGTTGAAACGTGCCACACTGTCATGAACAATCAAGTTGATGGCATCTTGATTTTTGAGAAACTCATCATGCGGCTGATCTAGTGGGGGCGACACGTTGTAATGCAAGTTGCCATCGCCCACATGACCAAATGTCACCATGCGCACAGCAGGGAAAGCCGCAGCCACCAACGCGCCCGTCTCGCGCACAAAGTTGGCAATTTGCGACACAGGTACAGCAATGTCGTGCTTGATATTTTTGCCCTCAGCGGCTTGCGCTTCCGACACATCCTCACGCAACGCCCAAATAGCTTTGTACTGCGCCTCAGAGCTAGAGACCGCTGCGTCCGAAATCAGCGACGCCTCAAAGGCCGCTTCCAGTATGGCTTGCAGGGCAGCCGTGCAAGCCTCGTCGTTATTAAAGTCCACCACTTCCATCAGCACATACCATGGCGAAATATCCGCAAGCGGTCTACGCGAATTGGGAACATGTTTTAAAACGATGCCATGCGCCATCTCGCTCACCAGCTCAAATGCCGTCAACGCCGCGCCCAGCTTGGCCTGCGCGAGACCCAGCAATTGCAGCGCCACATCGGGTGACTCCACACTCATCCACGCCACCTGCCGACTTGCAGGCAACGGATAGAGCTTGAGCACAGCGGCGGTGATGATGCCCAACGTGCCCTCCGCTCCAATAAACAAATCACGCAGGTCGTAACCCGTGTTGTCTTTGCGTAGACCTCTGAGACCATTCCACACCTCGCCTTGCGCCGTAACGACCTCTAACCCAAGGCACAGCTCGCGAGCATTGCCGTAGCGCAGCACATTCACGCCGCCCGCGTTGGTCGATAAGTTGCCGCCCACGGTACATGAGCCTTCCGAGGCCAAAGACAGTGGGAAGAGCCGTCCCGCTTGGCTTGCCGCCTCTTGGATCGTTTCTAAAATGCAACCCGCCTCAACGGTGAACGTGTTGTTAATAACGTCCATCTCGCGGATGCGATTCATTTTTTTGAGTGAGATGACGACGGCAGGACGCACGGCCGTCTCGGCTGGCTCAGGCGTTCCACCGCCCGATAACCCCGTGTTACCACCTTGCGGAACAACCACCACGCCATTAGCCGCGCACCAGCGCACCACATTCGCCACAGCCACAGCAGAATCAGGCTCGACTACTGCCAAAGCCACGCCCTGTTTGCGTTTTCGCCAATCGAGCAAATACGGTTGCATGTCGGCGGTATCGGTGAACAAGCGGCCTGCATAGGCGGATTTCAGCGATTGCAAAAGTAACTCAGACATCAGTAAATCCTTTTAGATTGCCCCATGAGCCTTGCTAAACCAAGCAGTGCATCAATGTTCGGCGTATGCATCTCTAAACGCTGCCCGATTTCACGCACCGCGCCAACGATGGCATCCAGCTCAATCGCACGCCCTGCTTCCACATCTTGCAGCATTGACGTTTTGAAGGCCCCCAGTCTGGCCGTGACGGCATGCCGATCTTCAGGGGACTCGTCAATCTTGCAACCAATGCGAGCGCCAATCGCTTGCGCTTCCAGCATCACGCTGGAACAAAAACCCCGAACCAGCTTGTCGCCCAGCACGCGGTCAATCGTTGCGCCTGTGATGGCCGACACAGGGTTCATGGTCATGTTCCCCCACAGCTTGTACCAAATGTCGTAGCGAATGTTTTTGCTGTGAATCGTCTCGAAGCCCGCATGGGATAAGGCTTGTACGAGTGCCAAAACGCGTGCAGAGCTTGCGCCATTCGGCTCACCAGCAGGCTCGCCAATGATGAGTTTTTGCCCACCATGATGCCGTGCCAAGCCTGGTGATTCCACCGATGTGCTGGCATGCACCACACAGCCAATCACTTGCCCCTCTGGTAA
>JANPAY010000077.1:0-2677 GCA_031430155.1 Comamonadaceae bacterium | reverse complement strand
GCAGGGCCATGCCCTTGAGCCCGGACGAGGTCGAGGAAATGGTCGATGACTTCGACGCGCTGCGCCGTGGGCGTCCGCTGCCCCGCCGCAGCACCAAGTGATGCCGGCGCGCCCGATCATCCTGGACGGGAACATCCTGATCCGTTTCGTCCTCGGCGAAAGGGTGCCTTCCCTGTTGGCAGCTTACGCGGCCACGATCGACTTCTTGGTACCTGACACCGCTTTTGACGAGACCCCCAAGCACGTGCCAGAGATCCTGCGCGCACGCGGCGACGACGGCATAGGCGCGGCCGTTGCGTTGGCCGCACTCGACGCAGTGACAGCATGCGATCAAAGTGATTGGTCGATAGGGTCGTCTTGCGCAAAATCGACGTTCAACGCGCCGGCTTCGGGGCAAGGTCGTACTTGTCGGCCGGGTCGGCCCGGGGGCCGACTTCAAACGCCCCATTCACTGCGCGCGCGATAGCGTCCCACAGGCCAGGCTCTTCAAGAATCGGCAACTCTTTACGCAACGCGCCGCTGAGTTCACCCTTGTTGTTCTGGGCCGAGCGGATCACCCGGTCGATCTGCGCGTCCGGCATCACCACAAACTGTTTGATGGCCGCACGGGCCTGGCCATGGCCGCGCAGGTAACGCGACTCCTCCCGCATGTCTTTACGGATGGTGCGCTGCAGGACATCAGCCATGTAGCCGACATGCGGGCTCAGGTCCAGGTAGCGCCAGGCATGGCGCGCCGTCTCGACCCCGTCGAAGTCGAAGTTCGACGAGATGCCATCGGGGTAGGCGGTCGCTGTCTCGGCGAAGCGGTAGGTGGCAGCCAGCGTGCCCATCAAGGGCTGCGAGACGATGTCAAGGATGCGGTCGTACGCACGGCGCTCGGCAGTATTGCTCGTGATCAGCGACGACACGGGCAGGATCATCGGGTCCTGGACAACGCCGTCGCGGCGCAGGACATCGTTGACCAGGAATCGATGCACGCGGCCGTTGCCGTCGGCCAGCGGGTGGAAGTAGACGAAGCCGAAGGCGGCCACCGCGCTGCGCATCACCGGCGACTGGCCGCCGGTCCTGTCGAGGAAGGCCTGCAGCCCTGCCAGCATGTCCGCCAGGTCATCCGGGGGCGGCGCGACATAGTGGACGATCTCCTGATAGCGCACCACCTCGCCGACGAAGACGGGTGACTGCCGCAACCCGAACCGCTGCACGGTGGTGCGCTGACCCAGGATCTGCCGCTGCAACTCGGCCAGCGTGGCGTCGTCCAGCGGCGCGTTGTCGCCTTGCCCCGTCCGTCGGGCCAGCACGGCAGCGAACCGTTGGATGCGGTCGGTCTTGTCGGCCTCACCCTCGATCTCGAAACTGGATCGGCTTTCTCGAAGGGTCATCCAGACCGCCGAACGCAGCAGGAGATCCGCCCCGAACTCGACCTCAAGGTCATGGATCAGGGCGCGCACGTCCAGATCGAACGCGGCCGAGCCGGCACGAGCTCTGACGATCATTGGGCAGAAGGCGCGCGTGCCGGGCATGTTGTCGCGGATGCGCCAGCGCTTGTCGAGGACGGCCCTGCCGGGGGTCGCTGCGACGAGCCTGTCAGCGCTGATCGCATCGCAGTAGCCGCCACCGAGGCCGGCCGGGACTGGCAAGGGCAGCCCTGTGAAGAACTCATAGAGGAAGGCCGCGCGCCTGGCGTACTGGCCCGTCGGCTCGTCAGCCACCCAGGCCGCAACCTCATCCGCGTCGCAGCGCGCGAAAAGGCGGGACAGCAGTTCGAAGTGCGGGATCTCGTGCTTCAGATGGAAGGTCAGATGCCCTCGCAACGTCGGATCGGGGCGCATGGCCGCGACGTAGCTTTCGGTGGTCGTCGGGCGGCCGACATGGGTGGCCCTTCGCCCCGCGACGCGGCTGACTACGGCAAGCGGCATGACCAATTCGAGGCCATTCTGACGAGCCAGCCAGGCGCCACCAATGGGGTCATCAAGGTCTTGCATCGGACGATTATGGGCAAAATCGATATCGACTGCGCAAAATCGTGTTTGCAGACACGGGATCGCTCTGAAACGATTTTCAACCCTCAAGAAGCGCTGCCGTGCGGGCCGTCTGCATGGCAGGCGTTGCTGCAAGACGGGTCCGCCCGTACTCGGCCACTTTGCCTTGGCCGCCTTCATCGATCAGGCGCGGCGCTTGACAAGGCGCATATTCAGCGCGTCGCCAACTGCGCCACCAGCACCTCCACAATGCGCTGCGCCGCCTTGCAGTCCCACAGGTGCGGCTGCCGGCCTTGCTTACCGCCCTTGCCCAGCATGACCAGCATGCCCAGGGCCAGGGCCAGGGACACGATGGTGCTCTTGTCTTCAGGCCAGCGCCTGCCCCAGGGCCAAAGATGCACCGGGGTGTCCGGCCAGCAGCCGCAGGCAGGCGGGCAAGCGGCTGCGCAGCAGGGCGCGCATGGCGGCCGGCATGTCGGCCAGTGATGCGCTCAGGTCCTCGTCCAACTGCTCTACCAGGATGGCCGCCAGGGTGGCCGCTTGCAGCATGTCCTTGGCTGCCTTTTCAGGGAAGCTTTGGCGCGCGGCGCTGCTGTAGAACTTGTGCCACATGAACCGCTCGGGCTGCGGCAACTGCACCGGGACGCAGTGGCCGCCTGCCGAGGCTGGCTGAGCAGGTAGTCGTAGTGCGGCACGGT
>JANPAY010000076.1:0-3539 GCA_031430155.1 Comamonadaceae bacterium | reverse complement strand
CCTATTTGTATATCCTCTTAGTATATACCAGTCAGTCGATACGTCAAATGCGCTTTCACACTTGACCATTCGCTGGCAACAATGCTATACACGCAAGTATCGCGCAGTGCGCCCTGCCCATTGAACTGCGCATCGGGATGCGGATTGATGGAATGATTGCGCAGCACACCGTCTAATTTTGCGCCCAAGCGTTCAATTGCGGCGCGGCTTTGCTGGTTAAACCAATGCGTCCTAAATTCGATCGCAATGCAATTCATCTCTTCGAACGCATGGGTGAGCAGCATCAACTTGCACTCAGTGTTGATGCCACTTCGCTGCACGGACTTTGCATACCAAGTGGCTCCAATCTCTAAGCGACGATTGGCAGCATCGATGTGCATATAGGTCGTCATGCCAATCGCCTTGCCATGCGTAGGAACATTCGGCCGCATATCAATCACCGCAAAAGCTTGCATTGAGTTTTGCTCTTGAAGCGCCAAGCGCCGCTCAATCTCTTGCTGCATCTGCCCAGGTGTTGGCACAGAGGTGTACCAATGCTTCCAGAGTTCACCGTCTTGAACGGCCGCCGTTAAATCATCTAACTGCGCCATCTCAAGCGGAACGAGCGCAGCATGCTGACCAATCAAGGTGGTGAGCCGTAGCGCGGCATTAGACCAAAGCATGATGCACTCCTAGAGATAATCAAGCCATCATGATACAGAACACTCTCCCAGCCTCTTACACCCTCGCACGCCCAGATGACTGGCACATTCACCTACGCGATGGCACTGCGCTTGCCACGGTTGTGCCGCACACGGCGGCGCAGTTTGCCCGTGCCATCGTCATGCCCAACCTGAGGCCGCCCGTGACAACTGCCTCGCAAGCCATGTCCTATAAGGCCCGCATCAAGGCTGCTGTGCCAGCAGGAATGAACTTTGAGCCCCTCATGACGCTGTATCTGACTGACAACATGAGCCCAGATGAAATTCTCCGCGCCAAGGCTGCAGGCGTGGTCGCGCTCAAGCTCTATCCAGCTGGCGCAACCACCAACTCCGACGCGGGCGTGACCGACATCCACAAAACCTACAAAACGCTAGAAGCGATGCAAAAATTGGGATTGCTGCTGCTCGTTCACGGCGAAGTGACCGCGCCCGACATCGACCTCTTCGACCGCGAAGCCGTGTTTATCGACCAGCAACTCATCCCCCTACGCAAAGACTTCCCTGAACTCAAAGTCGTGATGGAACACATCACCACGCGGGAAGCCGCGCTGTATGTGGCTTCCGAGGCATCGCACCTAGGCGCCACCATCACCGCGCAGCATCTGCTCTACAACCGCAACGCCATCTTTACTGGCGGGGTGCGCCCGCACTATTACTGCCTGCCCGTCTTAAAGCGCGAGACACATCGCTTGGCACTCTTGGAAGCCGCCACTTCGGGCAATCCACGTTTCTTCTTAGGCACAGACAGCGCCCCGCACGCCGCGCACCTGAAAGAACACGCGGTTGGCTGCGCAGGTTGCTACACCGCCCACGCGGCGATGGAGCTGTACGCGGCGGCATTTGATTCGGTCGGCAAGATGGACAAGTTAGAGGGCTTCGCCAGCCACTTCGGCGCAGACTTTTACGGCTTGCCGCGCAACACGGACACCATCACCTTGAACCGCGAAGCGTGGACAGCGCCTGAGAGTTTTCCGTTTGGGGAGGCATTGTTGAAGCCGCTAGCGGGTGGGGAAGAGTTGGCTTGGAAATTGATCTGACGTCCTCGGTTGGCCTCATCAACTGGAACGCCCCATGGCTCCTACCCTACAAGCCAATAGGAATAAGGCTTGCGGAGCATGTCGCCTTGGGAAGTCCAGTCCACGAAGCTTTGAACGAAGCACTCGATTCCAACCCACAAATCGACTGCCCCGTGCGATTTGTGCCGCAAGAAGAATCGCAAGGTGCTGCCGCTTATGAGTCGTTTATTTGGCAAACGAAAACCGTACCTACTCGGGACAATTTGCATGATTTTTTTAATGGCTTGGTGTGGCTGCATTTCCCCAAAATCAAAGCGCGACTGAACGAGCTGCAAGCTGCGGCAATTGAAGCTGCTGGCGTGACTGGGCATCGCGGCAAGTTGCGCGATGCGCTGACGTTGTTTGATGAAAACGCGGCATTTTTAATTGAACCCAAGTCCGAATCAGTACTGCTGCAAGCCATACGGAATAAGGCTTGGTGGCATGTTTTTGTGGGCGAACGCCTGGCATGGCAAAGCGCGCAGCTCATGATTTTTGGTCATGCGCTCCTAGAAAAATTAGTCAGCCCACGCAAAGCGATGACGGCGCATGTGTTTTGCCCGCCCTCACCAATCCATGATTTAGATGATGCAGTGATTGCAGCCGTTTTGAACCCTGAGCACCTTGCTACAAAGCCCTATGCGCCGCTGCCTGTGATGGGCATTCCTGGCTGGTGCGCCGAAAACGCCGATATTGCTTTTTATGAAGATGCAGCTGTTTTTAGGGCCTTGTCACAAAACTGACATTTTTGCAGTTATAGTTATATCGATCGGGGAGTAGCTTTTGTCACCAGCTTTTTTGGTGACGCGTTGTCGTCAATACGGCTGATGTTTTTAAATATCAACCCGGCAACGTAGCAGTTTGTATGCATCAGGCAAGCAAATCTGTCGAGCGAGACTGAGACCATTTTCTTTTAAGGGGAATACATGGAACTCATGTCGTTTGCTGAACTCGCAAGTCCAGCTTTTTTATCGGCACTTGTTGCCATCATCTTGATCGATTTGGCACTTGCCGGAGACAATGCGATTGTTATTGCCCTAGCTGCGCGCCAAGTGCCCGTTCACATGCAACGCAAGGTGTTGATTTGGGGTAGCGTCGCTGCCGTTGTCGTTAGGGCAATCGCTTCTTTGTTTGTTGTCTGGCTGCTCAAAATACCAGGATTCTTGGCCGCTGGTGGTGCGATTTTGCTGTATATCGCCTACAAGCTTGTGCAGCCGCAAGATGGAAAAGCAGACGAAATTAAAGTCACCGCTGATGCCACGCTGCGCCAAGCCGTGATGACTATCGTGATAGCCGATATGGCTATGGGTATTGAAAACGTGCTCGCTGTTGGCGGGGCTGCTCACGGCAATGTTTTTTTAGTTGTAATTGGCTTATTAATCAGCGTTCCCATCATCATGTTTGGCAGTCAGCTGGTGCTCAAAATGGTCGATAAGTACCCTCATATCATCACTCTTGGCGGTGCCATTTTGGCTTGGACAGCAGTCAAGATGTTCACGGGTGAGCCAGTTGTTAAAGCGTATCTTGCTGACCATCACACGGTGAGGTTTCTTGCCTATGTTTTAGCTATTGCCTTGGTGGTTGTACCCGTTTTGTGGCGCACACTTCAACAAAGCGCCAAGCTACAGTGGTCGAGTCTTGCTTTCGTTGTGATATGGCTGTCCGTTTTTGGAGTTATTGAAGACGGTGTGGTCATGCACCCTATGTTTGAGCCTGGTTGGCACGTTGGCGAGGAAGTCATCGACATCATCATGTGGCTAGGCTGGATTCCGTTCGTCATCGC
>JANPAY010000075.1:0-2349 GCA_031430155.1 Comamonadaceae bacterium | reverse complement strand
GAAGAACTCACGGGGCGCTACCGCAAAGACCGCGCAGCGCTGGGTGCTGCCGCCATCAGCGACGCGAGCCACATGAGCTGCGTGGGCAACGACTATGGCTATGAGCACGTGTTTTCGCGCTACCTCGAAGCACACGGTCGTACGGGCGATTGCCTAGTCGCGCTGAGTACCAGCGGCACAAGCAAAAACATTATTCGCGCTGCACGAACGGCTAAGGCACTTGGCGTTCGCGTGATTATTTTGTCGGGCAAGCCAAGCCCCGAGTTAGAAGCCTTGTCGGATGTTTACATCTGCACGCCAGCAGGACATTTTGCAGACCGCGTGCAAGAGCTTCACATCAAGGTGCTGCACATTTTGATTGAGCTGATCGAGCGGAAATTTTTTCCGCAAAACTATTAATCCAACCCGAGCATCAACTTCAAGTTTTGCACCGCTGCGCCACTCGCGCCTTTGCCAAGGTTGTCGAGTTTTGCAACCAGCACTGCTTGACCTAAGCCATCGTTGCCGTACACACTGAGTTCCATGTCGTTCGTGCCATTTAGTGCCGTGGGCTCCATACGGCCTGATGCTAGTGGCGCGACCACGCGCACGAACTCGCTCCCTGCGTAGTGGGCACGCAGGGCATCCTCCAGTTGCTGCGCCTTTTTAACGCCATCCATCAAGTCAAAATGGACGCTGATTTGATCCAGCATGCCCGTATGGAAGTTGCCAACCGCAGGCACAAAAATCGGGCGGCGCGTGAGGCCCGCGTATTTTTGTAGCTCAGGCACGTGCTTGTGCAAGAGATTGAGCCCGTACATCTCTAATGGCGGCGCGCTTTTAATGACTTCGTAAGCCTCAATCATTTGCCGACCACCGCCCGAATAACCCGAAAAGCCCTGCATCACAACGGGATAGTCCTTTGGCAGCAAGCCCGCGTCCACTAGGGGGCGCAAGAGCGCAATGCCGCCCGTGGGGTAGCAACCGGGGTTGGCCAGGTACTGGGCGTTTTTGATCGCATCCGCTTGCGCGCTACAAAGCTCAGCAAACCCGTACACCCAGCCGTCTGCCGTACGATGTGCGGTGGACGAGTCAATCACCTTCGGTTTTTTGCCTGTACTCGCCCCGATAGCTTCGATCATGGCAACCGACTCCTTGGCTGCATCATCGTGTAGGCATAGCACGACCAAATCGGCCTCGGCCATTAAATCTCGCTTGGCAGACGCGTCCTTGCGTAGCTCTGGCGCGATACTGAGCAAGGCCACGCTGGGCATGGCCTGCAAGCGCTCGCGAATTTGCAAGCCCGTGGTTCCAGCTTCGCCATCAATAAAAATCTTCTTAATAACGGGTGTCATGTCAATTTCCGGTCAGTTTTGGTGCAGTGCAACATGATACATTACGCGTTTTCCGGTTGCAGGTGTCGCCAAGGTGGCAGCTGCATTATTTTTTAACATTCCTCAAAGATTTGCATGAAGATTCACGAGTATCAAGCCAAAGATTTATTGCGCCAATTTGGTGTTCCCGTACCAAAGGGCATCCCTGCATTTACGGTGCAAGAAGCGGTAGAAGCCGCACAAAAGCTGGGCGGCCCTGTGTGGGTCGTTAAAGCGCAAATCCATGCAGGTGGACGCGGCAAGGGCGGCGGCGTGAAGCTAGCACGCTCGATTGACGAAGTTAAAAAGATTGCTGGCGAAATCCTCGGCATGCAACTCATCACGCATCAAACCTCCGCAGAAGGTCAAAAAGTTCGCCGCTTACTCATCGAAGAAGGCGCGGACATCAAAAAAGAATATTACGTGTCTCTCGTTACTGACCGTGCCTCACAAAAAGTCGCGTTTATCGTCTCGTCCGAGGGAGGCATGGTCATTGAAGAAGTGGCGCATTCCACACCAGAAAAAATCTTGACCGAACTGGTTGATCCAGCTGTTGGACTCACCCCAGCGCAAGGCCAAAAGTTATCGAACGCGATTGGCGTGCCCGCTACATCTAGCGCCCAGTGCGTGGACATTTTGACCAAACTCTACAAGTGCTACATGGACACCGATGCATCACTGGTTGAAATCAACCCGATGATTTTGGAAGGCAATGGCGGTGTCAAGTGCATCGACGCCAAGTTCAACTTTGACCCCAACGCGCTGTTCCGTCATCCAGAAATCGTGGCTTACCGCGATTTGGATGAAGAAGATGCCGCAGAAGTGGAAGCGTCCAAATTTGACCTTGCTTACATCAGCTTAGACGGCAACATTGGCTGCTTAGTCAACGGCGCAGGTCTTGCGATGGCGACGATGGATACCATCAAGCTCTACGGCGCAGAGCCAGCAAACTTCTTGGACGTGGGCGGCGGCGCGACACCAGAAAAAGTGACTGAAG
>JANPAY010000074.1:0-1903 GCA_031430155.1 Comamonadaceae bacterium | reverse complement strand
ATGGCAGCACCTAACGCCGAAGTGTCTGACTTCGCGCCGCGCCTGTACACACTCAAAATCAATCCAGAAAAAATCCGCGACGTGATCGGCAAAGGCGGCGCAGTCATTCGCGCACTGTGCGAAGAGACCGGCACGCAAATCAATATCACCGACGAAGGCGTGGTGACGATTGCATCCAACGACACGGCTAAAGCTGAAGAAGCCAAGCGCCGTATCGAGCTGATTACCGCCGAAGTGGAAATCGGCAAGGTCTACGAAGGCCCTGTGACCAAGTTGTTTGACTTCGGTGCATTGATTAACCTCATGCCTGGCAAAGACGGACTCTTGCACATCAGCCAAATCGCGCACGAGCGTGTGGAAAAAGTCAGCGACTACCTGACCGAAGGTCAAATCGTCAAAGTCAAGGTCATGGAAACGGATGAAAAAGGCCGCGTGAAATTGTCAATGAAGGTGCTGATGGATAGGTCTGCGCAAGACGGGCAGCAAGAGCAGCACTAACCCCTCTCCCCTACCCTCTCCCACAAGGGGAGAGGGGAAAGAAAAGAAGATGAAAGCAATCGAAATCACAACGTTTGGTGCACCAGAAGTTCTGGTGCTGGGTACGCGCCCTGACCCTTCCATGCCTTTGGCGGGGTCGGGCGAGCTGCTCATCCGCGTCACGGCATCGGGCGTCAATCGCCCCGATGTCTTGCAGCGCACGGGCAACTATCCTGTGCCAGCAGGCGCATCCGATATTCCTGGCTTAGAGGTAGCAGGAACGATTGTGGGCGGGGACGCAGAGACCATGCTGAATGCGGGTTTCAAAGTCGGTGATCGCGTGTGCGCTTTGGTGGCGGGCGGTGGTTATGCCGAACTTTGCGTTGCGCCAGTCGGACAGTGTTTGCTTGTGCCAGAAGGACTTACAGACATCGAAGCAGCATCACTGCCAGAAACATTCTTTACGGTGTTTAGCAACGTGATGGATCGTGGTCGTTTGCGAAAGGGTGAGACGCTTTTGATTCAAGGCGGAACGAGCGGCATTGGCGTGACAGCCATTCAAATGGGCAAAGCGTTTGGAGCTACCGTCATCGCGACAGCGGGCTCGGATGATAAATGCCAAGCTTGCTTAGCCCTAGGCGCCGACTATGCGATTAACTATAAAACGCATGATTTCGCGGTTGAAGTTCAGCGCATCACAAACGGCAAAGGTGTGGATGTGATTTTGGATATGGTCGCGGGCGAATATGTGAAGCGCGAAGTGGAATGTCTGGCAGAAGATGGTCGCATCGTCATCATTGCGGTGCAAGGCGGCACCAAAGCTGAGGCCAATGCTGGCTTGATTTTGCGCAAGCGACTCACGATTACGGGCTCCACGCTGCGTGCGCGTTCGGTGGCTTTCAAGACCGATATTGCCGCGTCGCTTAAAGCCCAAGTGTGGCCGCTCTTAGCAAATACAACGATCAAGCCCGTGGTGTTTAAGACTTTCCCTGTAGCAGAAGCGGCACAGGCCCATAAGCTCATGGAGTCGAACCAGCACATTGGCAAAATCGTTTTGACTTGGTAGGAAAAGAGCATGCGAAAAAAACTCATCGCTGGCAATTGGAAAATGAATGGAACGCTCGCCGATAACGAGCTGCTCTGCAAGGCAATCCAGTCGGGTCTTGCAGGCCATGATGTCTCGCAAGCCACAGCTGTTGCGGTCTGCGCGCCATCGGTGTATTTGAATCAATTACATGACTTGCTTGCAGGCTCAAAAATCAGCCTTGGTAGCCAGGATATTTCCGCGCACGACAAGGGCGCGTTCACAGGCGAAATCGCGAGCAGCATGCTCAAGGAGTTTGGTGTGCGCTACGCGATCGTCGGACACTCCGAGCGTCGCCAGTATCACGGCGAGACAGATACAGTGGTCGCCTTGAAAGCCAAG
>JANPAY010000073.1:0-7021 GCA_031430155.1 Comamonadaceae bacterium | reverse complement strand
TTTTGACATAGAGCGTCCGCGTCTGGCAGAGCCACGAAGTGATAGGCCGCGATATTGAGAATTTTTGAAGGCGATTGGGGGGAATGGTCTGAGCTTGTCATGTCACGTCTTGTTTTTGCTGTTTCGTCGCATACGTGCAGTTTTTGCTGCACTGCAACTTAGAATCATTTTCTTTCATATTGAGACGATTTTTCCATGAATACATCTTCCTTCCGTTTAGCTGCTATTTCATTTTCTACGGTAGCTAGCATGGTCGCTCTTTTGGCTTGTAGTCCACAAGCCGCCACCACAAGCTCCGAGATCATTCGTCCGGTCAAAACCATGACGGTTGGTAGCGGGCTAGCGACGGCGTCCAGTACGTATTCGGCGGAAATCAGACCACGTATCGAGTCGCAATTGGCGTTTCGCGTGGGCGGCAAAGTCGTGGAGCGGCTTGTGGAAATCGGTGCAACCGTGCGTCAAGGGCAAGTTTTGATGCGGCTCGATCCTGCCGACTTGCAGTTGTCTAGCAACGCAGCACTGGCGCAAGTCGCTGCCGCCAAAGCCAATGATGATGTGGCACAAGCGGCTTTGAAGCGATCGCAAGAGCTGGCACGCCAAAACTTTATTAGCAACGGGGCATTAGACCAAGCGATTGGGCAAGCTAATGTGACGCGTGCAGCATTGGCAGCAGCAGAGGCCAACAGCGCGCTGGGTATCAATGCCACACAGTATGGCGTTTTGAAAGCGGATGCTGATGGTGTTGTGACGGCCCTGAGTGCTGAAGTGGGGCAAATTGTGGCGGCAGGAACGCCCGTGCTGAAAGTGTCGGCGGGCTCGCAAAAAGATGTTGTTTTTTCAGTCCCAGAGGGTGCCGTCGGCATGCTGAAACGTGGCGTGCCTGTCGGCGTTCAGTTATGGTCTAAATCGGGTGTGACGATTGCGGCAACCGTGCGCGATGTGGCGGCAATTGCCGATCCGTTGACACGCACGTTTACGGTTAAAGCCGCATTGAATGACGCCAGCAATGCAGCGCCGCTGGGTTCAACTGCCACGGTGGCGATGAGTGCCTCGGCGGCAGGCAAAGCCAACGCGGGAGCGCAAACGTTGGTCATTCCTTTGGCTAGCGTGGTGGAAGCTCAAGGAAAAACAGCCGTTTGGGTTGTGGAGACATCTGCCAATGTGAGCGTGGTGAAAAAGCGTGCCGTGACACTTGCGTCCACTTTGCCAGATTCGGGCGCAGATGCACAGGTAGCCGTGGCATCGGGCTTGGCGCAGGGCGCGATTGTGGTGACCGCTGGCGTGCACACGCTTAGCGACGGTCAAAAAGTGCGCGTGCTTGAAGCCGCCAAGCCATAACCCCCTAAATCCAGCTTTCTAGGACAGACTATGCCAAATCTATCAACCTGGGCGCTCAATCATCGCCCCCTCGTGCGCTACCTCATTGCCGTGCTGCTTTTGGGCGGCGTGTTTAGCTACTTCGGACTAGGACAAGACGAAGATCCACCGTTTACCTTCAGAGCCATGGTGGTTCGCGCCTATTGGCCTGGCGCTACGGCCCAGCAAATGGCCGAGCAGGTGGCAGACAAGATTGAAAAAAAGTTGCAAGAAGTGCCGCACGCAGACAAGATTCGCACCTACACCAAACCTGGTGAGATGCTGACAATTTTGCAATTAAAAGATAGCTCGCCTCCTAAGGAAGTGGCTAATTCCTTCTACACAACCCGCAAAACTATTGGCGATATGAAGTCAACTTTGCCCACGGGCGTCGTGGGGCCTTTCTTTAACGATGACTTCGGTGATGTGTATGGCGTGATGTTTGCCTTTAGTGCTGATGGCTATAACTATGCGCAGTTGAAAGACTACGTCGAGCAGACGCGTCAGCAGTTGCTACGGGTGAAAGATGTGGCAAAGGTGGAAGTATTTGGCGCGCAAGACGAAAAGGTGTTCCTCGATTTCAACCACCAACGCTTGGCACAGCAAGGCGTGGATATCAACGCCGTACTCGCGCAGATCACGGGGCAAATCGATGTAGCACCCAGCGGTTCGATTACCACTGGGGCGAGTAACGTACCTGTGCGGATTAGTGGTCAAACCAACGCTGTCCGGGTTTTGGAGGACATGCCCATCAAGGTGGGTGCAACCACTATGCGCCTTGGGGATCTAGCCCGCATCAAGCGTGAATTTGTGGATCCTGTGCAGCAAAAGATCCGGCAAAACGGCAAAGACATTATTCTTTTAGGCGTGTCGATGGCCAAGGGTGGCGACATCATTGCCCTAGGTAAGTCGTTAGCTGTAGCCGAAGCCAAAATAGAAGCAGGATTACCCGTTGGCATCGAGATGGACAAAGTGCAAGATCAGCCTAAGGTCGTAGCGGGATCGGTGAATGAGTTTTTGCGTACGCTGGTTGAAGCGGTACTCATCGTGTTGGCGGTTAGTTTTTTGGCGCTGGGTTTGCATAAAAACGAAGCGCCAAAAACTAGCAAATTTAGGTTCCCATTTGTCTTAGATTGGCGGCCAGGCTTGGTGGTGGGCTTGACCATTCCACTCGTGCTGGCGATGACGTTTTTAGTTATGGGCATGACCAATACCAATTTGCACAAAATCAGCTTAGGCGCGCTCATTATTGCGCTGGGGCTCTTGGTGGACGATGCCATCATTGCCGTTGAGATGATGGTGCGCAAGCTGGAAGAGGGCATGAGCAAGTTTGAAGCGGCGACCTTTGCGTACAAAGCGACGGCATTCCCTATGCTGACAGGCACGCTGATTACGGCCGTAGGATTTTTACCGATTGCAATGGCGAAATCAGCGGCAGGTGAGTACACCTTCACGATTTTTTCTGTGACCGCTATGGCGCTCTTGTTGTCGTGGATAGCCGCTGTTATTTTTACGCCTTACATTGGTTTTTTAATTTTAAAATCCAAACCTGTGGGCAGCACGCATTCCAATCATGATGTGTTTGATACGCCTGCGCTGAACGCGCTTCGCCGTGCCGTGACATGGTGTATCCAGCATCCGTGGAAGACGATTGTGGCGACCTTGTTTGCCTTTGCTTTAGGTATCGTGGGCATGGGCAAGGTCGAGCAGCAATTTTTCCCTGATTCGTCGCGTTTAGAAGTGATGGTTGACATTTGGTTGCCAGAGGGGTCTAGCTACGACAAGACGGATGCTGAGGTTCGTAAGGTCGAAGCTTGGCTGACGAGGCAGCCTGAAGTTGCCAGCTACACCAGCAATATCGGGGCTGGCAGTCAGCGCTTTGTACTCACGCTCGATCAAATTTTTCCGCAAAGCAATGTGGCGCAAATTGTGGTGATGCCGAAAGATTTACCTCAGCGAAATGCACTCCGAGATCGCTTGGAGCAAGCTTTCCGTACTGAGCTGACCAGTGTGCGAGGTCGCGCCAAGCTGCTGCCCAATGGCCCTCCCGTGAACTATCCTGTGCAGTTCCGCGTCGAAGGCCCTGATGCCGCGCAGGCGCGCGCGATTGCCGATCAAGTCAAAGCCGTGGTCGCTAAAAATGAGTACACGTTAGGAGTCAACGACAACTGGAATGAGTCGATTTATGGTATTAAATTAAACGTCGATCAAGACCAAGCACGGGCGCTTGGCGTGACCAGTAAATCTATCGCGCAGGCCACAGCCACCTTGGGCGGTGGAGCACCCGTAGCCACGTTTAGAGATGGTGACAAGCAAATTGATATTGTGCTTAGGCTTTTTGGTGGCAATGCACAAAGCGGTGTACCTAAAAGTCATAGTTTGGACGAACTCACGCAGTTGAACGTCTTCACCAGCACAGGCAAGGCTGTGCCGCTCACACAAATTGCCAAGCCGGAATTGGTGTTTGAGCCAGGTGTGATGTGGCGCGAAAATCGTAACTACGCGATCACGGTCAACGCTGACCTCAAAGGCAGTATTCAAGCGCCAACCGTGACGGGGCAAATTGACCCACTCTTAGAGCCAATTCGCAAAGCCATGCCGACGGGCTACAACATTACCGTAGCAGGTAGCCAAGAGGAAAGCGCCAAAGGTCAAGCCTCGATTGCAGCGGGCATGCCTGTGATGCTGTTCATTACGTTCACACTTTTAATGTTGCAACTCAAGAGCTTTTCTCGTTCGCTGCTCGTGTTCCTCACGGGGCCGTTTGGCATCATCGGTGCGGCTGGAGCGCTGCTCATGTTTAATCGCCCCTTTGGCTTCGTAGCGCTCTTAGGCGTGATTGCGCTTATGGGCATGATTCAGCGCAATTCTGTCATCTTGATTGATCAAATTGAGCAAGACATTGAGGCTGGCAGTCCGCCGTGGAAGGCCATTGTGGACAGTGTGGTGCGCCGCGCTAGGCCGATTGTGCTCACCGCTGCTGCTGCGATTTTGGCGATGATTCCACTCACTCGCAGCGTCTTTTGGGGACCCATGGCAGTCGCCATTATGGGCGGTTTAGTGGTGGCAACGTTCCTCACTTTGCTCAGTCTGCCTGCAATGTATGCGGCTTGGTTTAAGGTGAAAGTAACGGAGTGAATTGGGGCGGTGAAGTAAACTCGTTTGAATGTTTGTTCACCTTCGTACCCACTCCGAATTCTCTGTTGTTGATGGCACCACCCGCATTGACGAGTTAGTCAAAGCCGCTTGCGATAGCGGCCAGCCAGCGCTGGCGATCACGGATCTCTCCAACCTTTACGGAGCGGTCAAGTTTTACAAAGAAGCGCGCGGCGCGGGCGTGAAGCCTATCTTGGGCGCTGATGTTTGGGTGCAAGGCTTAGGCAGCGACGACGCGTCGACGTCGCGCTTGCTACTTCTTGTTCAAAATCAACAAGGCTATTTGCATTTGTGCGAACTACTTAGCCGTGCTTGGACAGAGAACTTAGTTGCCAATCAAGCGGTCATGCGCTGGGAGTGGCTTGTCGAGCGCTCTGGCGGGCTGCTCTTGCTCTCAGGCGCACAAACAGGCACTTCTGGCGGTGCTTTAGCGCAAGCCCTTATTCAGAATGACCTCCTGCGTGCCGAGGTGATTGCAACTCGAATCGCGGAAGCTTTTCCGAATCGCTTTTACATCGAATTGCAACGTGCAGGACGAGGCGATGATGAGGCTTATATTGCTGCTGCAGTAACCCTGGCCTCCAAGCTCAGGTTACCTGTGGTGGCAACGCATCCCGTGCAGTTCATGACGGCAGAAGATTACGAAGCACATGAGGCGCGTATTTGTATTGCCGACGGCGATATTTTGGGTAACCAGCGCCGCGCACGCAAATACACTGTGGATCAGTATTTCAAATCCAGCGAAGAGATGGAAGCGCTATTTGCCGATATTCCCAGCGCGATTAGCAACACCGCAGAAATCGCCAAACGCTGCAACATCACGCTCGTGCTGGGTAAGCCGCAGTTGCCCGACTATCCTACGCCCGTGCGGGATTTAGGCAATGGTGCCGCTCCAGCACCCATTCCGATTGCCGACTACTTCCGCGAGCTCTCGTTTATTGGTTTGGAAGAGCGTCTTGAGCTGTTGTACCCTGACTTGGGCGTTCGCGACTCGCAGCGCGCGCGTTACGTTGATCGCCTTGAGTTTGAAATCAATACGATTTTAAAAATGGGCTTCCCAGGCTACTTTTTGATCGTGGGCGACTTCATTAATTGGGCAAAAAACAATGGCTGCCCTGTGGGACCTGGACGCGGTTCGGGTGCGGGTTCGCTCGTTGCCTATGCTCACAAAATTACTGATCTGGATCCACTCCAATACAACCTCTTGTTCGAGCGATTTTTGAATCCTGATCGGGTGTCGATGCCCGACTTTGATATCGACTTTTGCCGCAATAATCGCGATCGTGTGATCGACTACGTCAAGCACAAGTACGGGCTCAATGCGGTGAGCCAAATCGTCACCTTCGGTACGATGGCAGCGCGTGCTGCGATTCGGGATGTGGGGCGGGTACTCGATTTATCCTACAACTTTGTTGATGGCATTAGCAAGCTGATTCCGAATAAGCCTGGGATGAGCGTGACGATTCAATACCCGCCAAACCCCAAGCCAGCGGACGACAAAAACAACTACGCAATTGAGATGGAGCCTCAGTTAAAAGCTCGGATCGAAGCCGAAGAAGATGTCAAAACGCTCATCGAACTGGCGCAAAAGTTAGAAGGTCTCACGCGCAACGTCGGCATGCACGCAGGTGGTGTGTTGATTGCACCAGGCAAGCTCACCGATTTTTGTCCGCTGTATCAGCAACCCGGTACCGACTCAGCCGTCAGCCAGTTCGATATGACCGATGTCGAAGCGATCGGCCTTGTGAAGTTCGATTTCTTAGGCCTCGCCACACTGACCATCTTGGAGATTGCCAAGAACCTGATTCGAGCGCGTCATAAAGGGCAAGAGAATTTTATTTTTGACACCATTCCGCTGGACGATGCGCGCGTGTACAAGCTCTTTGCCGATGGCAATACCGAGGCCGTGTTCCAGTTTGAAAGCCGCGGTATGCAAGGCACGTTGCGCGATGCCAAACCGAGTCGCTTTGAAGATTTGATCGCGCTCAACGCCTTGTATCGCCCAGGCCCGATGGACATGATCCCGACGTTCGTGGCACGCAAGCATGGGCGCGAAGAAGTGGTTTATCCGCATCCGTTAGTCGCCGAGATGCTTTCCGAGACTTACGGCATCATGGTCTACCAAGAGCAGGTGATGCAAACCGCGCAGATTTTGGGCGGCTATAGCCTTGGCGGCGCCGATTTGCTGCGCCGTGCTATGGGTAAAAAGAAGGCCGAAGAGATGGCCGAGCACCGCGCGATTTTTAGAGCGGGTGCAGCCAAAAACGACATCGCTACATCGCAAGCTGACGAAATCTTTGACTTGATGGAAAAGTTTGCAGGTTACGGTTTTAATAAATCGCACGCGGCCGCTTATTCACTCTTGGCGTATCACACGGGCTGGATTAAATACCACTACGCGGCAGAGTTTTACTGCGCCAATATGACGGTAGAGATGGGTGACACCGACAAACTCAAGGTGCTGTTTGAGGATGCGCAGCGAAACGGTGTGAGCTTTGAAGCGCCTGAT
>JANPAY010000072.1:0-4038 GCA_031430155.1 Comamonadaceae bacterium | reverse complement strand
AGCGTCACAGCCAATGGCGGGCTACTTTCATCCATCCAGTGGCAACCGCCTGGCAATGCCGACCCTGATCTTGCGTGGCAACTCGCGCAGTTGATGCGTGACGAGCGCATTGAGGCTGCGAATGCCGAGGCGTGCAAGCGCATCATCAACGCTCGCCCGATGTGGGAAGACATGGCACTGCGCGCGGATGGCGTGATCCCAGAACTCAAAGGTGCGCGTTTGCTCTTGCACGCAGGACCGCCCGCGCGCTGGCGCGACATGTGCGGCCCCATGCACGGCGCGATGGTTGGCGCGGTGCTGTACGAAGGCTGGGCTAAAAATGAATCAGAGGCCACGCAAATGCTGAAGTCGGGGCAGATCGATTTTGCGCAGTGCCACGATTTCAATAGCGTGGGCCCGATGACGGGCATCATCAGCGCCTCGATGCCGCTCATCCAAGTTCGTAATGTGAGCTACGGCAACGTCGCCTACTGCACGCTGAACGAAGGCATTGGCAAGTGCCTGCGCTTTGGAGCGAATGGTCCCGAAGTGATTGCAAGACTCAAGTGGTTTGAGTCTGTGCTCGCGCCTGTGCTCAAAGCGGCAGTCCAGCACGTTGCAGGCGGCATTGATCTCAAGGCGATTCAATCGCAGGCGCTCTTGATGGGTGATGAAGTGCACAGTCGCAATGCCGCATCGACTGCACTTTTCTTTATGGCAGTCGCACCAGCGCTCGCTGCACAGCCAAATTTGAATGCGGATCATGTGCATCAAACGCTGGACTTCATCGCTAAAAACTCACAGTTCTTTTTGAACTATTCCATGGCATCGTGCAAAGCCATCATGGACGCTGCGCATGGGATTCCTTTTTCCACCGTCGTCACCGCCACGGCACGCAACGGCACAGAGACGGGGCTGCGTGTGAGCGGTATGGGTCGCGAATGGTTCACTGCGAAATCGGATTTACCGCAAGGACTATTCTTCCCGGGCTTTAAGCAAGCGGACGCGTGTCCCGATATTGGCGACAGCGCCATCACCGAAACCGCAGGCTTTGGTGGCTGTAGCTTCGCCGCATCGCCAGCACTGACGCTGCTTGCAGGAGGTACGGTGGATGACGCCGTGCGTTATAGCAAAGAGATGTACGAGATTACCGTCACTAAAAACCCAGCGCTCAGTTTGCCCGCGCTCGACTTTGCAGGCGCACCCTGCGGCATTGATGTGCGCAAGGTGGTGGACACGGGCATCCGCCCCGTCGTCACCACAGGCATCGCGCACAAAGATGCGGGCGTCGGGCAAATTGGCGCAGGCATTGTGCGTGTGCCAATGGAGGCGTATTGCAAAGCGCTTGCTGCTATAGCGAATTTAATTGGGGACAGACCCTAATTAATTTTTGTATATTCCCCTTTTAATTAACTTCGCCCTAATTAATTAGGGTCTGTCCCCAATTAAATTTATATGCGCCAAACACTCACTTCTCCACGCGGCATGGTCACAGCGCCGCACCATTTGGCAACATCTGCTGCAGCTTCTGTTTTGCGCGAAGGCGGTAATGCCGTCGAGGCGATGGTTGCCGCTGCAAGCACCATAGCGGTCGTCTATCCCCACATGAACTCCATTGGCGGCGATGGCTTTTGGATCATATCTGAGCCGGGCAAAGAGCCCGTCGCGATTGATGCTTGCGGACGCGCCGCTGGCCTAGCGTCGATTGATTGGTATCGTAGCCAAGGCGTCACAGGCACGGTGATTCCGGGCCGTGGACCACTCGCGGCTAATAATGTTGCAGGCGCGATTTCGGGCTGGCAAGAGGCGCTGGTGCATTCAACCCGTATGGGTGGCAAATTGCCTGTGTCGCGGCTCTTACAAGACGCGGTGTACTACGCAAAAAATGGTGCACCTGTCACGCAAAGCCAAGTGAACTTCACCACCAAGTTTTTGCCAGAGCTAGGAACACAGCCCGGCTTTGCCAAACAATTTTTAAATGACGACACCTATGGACACCAAGTACCGCTCGTCAATACACTGCGCACCTACGAGGCGCTGGGCAACACGCTGCAAGCCTTATCGGATAAGGGCTTGGACGATTTTTACCGTGGCGACATTGCAGCATCGAACGCGGCGCAATTAGAAGACCTTGGCTCGCCACTACGCATTGCTGATTTTCATGCGCACCGTGCATCCAGCGTAAAACCGCTGTCAGTGCGAGTGACGGGCGCAACCCTTTACAACATGACGCCGCCTACGCAAGGGCTGGCATCACTCATGATTTTGGCGATCTTTGACAAGCTTCGCATTCGTCACAATATACGTGAAGCTGAGGGCTTCGAGTACCTACACGCCATCGTAGAAGCCACCAAGCAAGCGTTCAAAGTGCGCAATCGCCATGTGGCCGATCCAGCGACCATGAGCGAGCGCGGCGTGAGCCCTGAACAGTTTTTAACGGATGCCTTCATCGACCAATGCGTAGATTCCGTTGATATGAAACGCGCTTTGCCTTGGCCAGAAAAAACCATTCACGGCGACACCATTTGGATGGGCACGGCGGACAGCAGCGGCCGCATGGTCAGCTATATCCAAAGCGTGTACTGGGAATTTGGCTCGGGCGTGGTGCTGTCTGATACAGGCGTGGGCTGGCAAAACCGTGGATCGAGTTTCTTGCTTGACCCCGCCTCACACATGGCGCTTGCGCCGCACAAAAAACCATTCCACACGCTGAATCCTGCGCACGCTCGGTTTGACGATGGCAGAACGATGGTTTACGGCAATATGGGCGGCGACGGTCAACCGCAAAGCCAGTCGGCAGTCTTTAGCCGCTACGCCATGTTTGGGCAGACGCTGCAAGCGGCGGTGAGTGCCCCGCGTTGGTTGCTCGGCAAGACGTGGGGGCAAGAGTCCACCACGCTGAAATTTGAAAACCGCACCGATGCAAATGCCCTGCAAGCCTTGCGGGATGCGGGTCACGACGTAGAGGTGTTAGAGGGTTACAGCGACACCATGGGACATGCGGGTGCGATTGTGCGGCAACCTGATGGACTCTACTTAGGCGCTGCCGATCCGCGAA
This sequence comes from Comamonadaceae bacterium, assembly GCA_031430155.1. Classification (GTDB taxonomy): domain Bacteria; phylum Pseudomonadota; class Gammaproteobacteria; order Burkholderiales; family Burkholderiaceae_C; genus JASGCK01. The sequence goes on along the minus strand of JANPAY010000072.1, from coordinate 1,001 downwards.
GCGACGGCGTGATTGCGGCGTATTAAACGGAGTTTGAATATGTCTAAAGTCGTTCTCATCACAGGCGCAGCAAGGGGCATTGGCCTCGCCACGGCCAAACGATTTTTAGCAGAAGGCTGGTCTGTTGCTTTGCTGGATATTGAAGAGGCACTGCTGCAAGCCACAGTGGACGGGCTTTGCAAGCCCGATCAAGCGTCATCTCGCACGCTGGCACTGGTGTGTGATGTGTCCGATCCTGCGCAGGTAACAGCTTCGTTCGCCAAAGTGGAGAAGCATTTCGGAAGGTTAGATGCACTCGTCAACAACGCGGGTATTGCAGTTTTCAAGTCTATTTTGGATACCACGTTTGAGGAGTGGAATCGTGTGCTGGCGGTTAACCTCACGGGGCCGTTTATTTGCACGCAAGCTGCAGCGGGCATCATGCAGAAGAACAATAACGGTAAGGGCAGCGGTGCCATTGTCAACATCACCTCAATCTCTGGCTTGCGAGCCTCCACCTTGCGCGTGGCCTATGGCACCAGCAAAGCAGCGCTGGCGCATCTAACTAAACAGCAAGCCGCAGAGTTTGGCGAGCTGGGCATCCGCGTGAACGCCGTTGCGCCAGGCCCTGTGGATACGGCGATGGCAAAGGCTGTGCATTCCAAAGAGATTCGAGCGGATTACCACGATGCGATTCCACTCAATCGTTACGGGTTAGAAGAAGAACTCGCCGAGAGTATTTTCTTTTTATGCAGCGACAAGGCGAGCTACATCACGGGGCAAGTGCTGGCCGTCGATGGCGGGTTTGATGCGGTGGGAATTGGCCTTGCGACGCTGCGGCGTGATGCACGAGCAGCGGTTTGAGTGGATGTGCTAACTACTCAGGTAAGCCAGCTTGTTTAGCCATTAGCAGCACTTTACTGTCCCAAAACTTGGGAGCAATTGTGCGTTGCTGCAGACTTGACATTTTGAATTCAGGATTAATTCGTAATAGCTCTGCCGCCGTAGCTTTCGCTTTTTCT
>JANPAY010000071.1:0-1815 GCA_031430155.1 Comamonadaceae bacterium | reverse complement strand
CGACGGTGCTGATATTGACGAGCTCAAAATCACGTCGATCTATGTCGAGCAAGGTGCAACGCTCAAGCGTTTCTCCGCTCGTGCAAAAGGTCGCGGCAACCGTATTAGCAAACCCACCTGCCACATTTATGTGACAGTCGGTAATTGATAGGAATAGAAAGACATGGGACAAAAAATCCACCCCACCGGTTTTCGCCTATCGGTGAGCCGTAACTGGACCAGCTGTTGGTACGCAAGCAACCGTGATTTCGCGGGCATGCTGGCAGAAGACATCAAGGTTCGTGAATACCTAAAGCTGAAGCTGAAAAACGCATCAGTGTCAAAAGTTTTGATCGAGCGCCCTGCAAAGAACGCCCGCATCACCATTTTCTCCGCCCGTCCAGGCGTTGTGATTGGTAAAAAAGGCGAAGACATTGAATTGCTCAAAAAAGACTTGGCTGCCAAGCTGGGCGTGCCTGTCGCTGTCAATATCGAAGAAGTGCGTAAGCCTGAACTCGATGCCAAATTGATTGCAGACTCGATCACGCAACAGCTAGAGAAACGGATCATGTTCCGCCGTGCGATGAAACGTGCCATGCAAAACTGCATGCGTATGGGCGCACTCGGCATCAAGATTATGTCGGCAGGTCGTTTGAACGGCATTGAAATCGCACGTACCGAATGGTATCGCGAGGGACGTGTGCCACTTCACACACTACGTGCCGACATTGACTACGGTTTCTCTGAAGCTAAAACTACCTACGGCATCATTGGTGTCAAGGTTTGGGTTTACAAAGGCGACAACCTCGGTCGTGGCGCAACTCCAGTGGTCTTAGTACCGCTAGAGGAAGAGCGTAAGCCACGCGGTCCACGCCGCGATGGCCCTGGTGGTGATCGTCCCCGTTCACCTAATTCTTCGCCAAGTGCAGGTCGCAGATCTGGATCCGTAACAGGCACGAACACAGCACCAACGGACGGCAGCGATAAACCCGCTGAAGCCACAGGTGATGCCGCTATCAAAACCACCGTTAAGCGCGTACGCAAAGTCGCCGCGCCAGAGTCCAGCACGAGCGCTGCACCCTCTGACGGTAAAGGAGCATAAACATGTTACAACCCGCTCGTCGTAAATATCGCAAAGAGCAAAAAGGCCGCAATACAGGTATTGCCACTCGTGGCAGTTCCGTAGCGTTTGGCGATCACGGCCTCAAATCCATTGAGCGTGGCCGTTTGACTGCGCGCCAGATTGAGTCTGCACGTCGTGCCATTTCCCGTCACGTTAAACGTGGTGGTCGTATTTGGATTCGCATCTTCCCAGACAAGCCGATCTCTAACAAGCCTGCAGAGGTGCGTATGGGTAACGGCAAGGGCAATCCCGAGTACTACGTGGCTGAGATTCAGCCAGGCAAAGTGCTGTTCGAGATTGTCGGTGTCCCCGAAGAACTCGCGCGTGAGGCGTTCCGCTTGGCTGCTGCCAAGTTGCCCTTGCGTACCACTTTTGTCAGCCGCATGATTGGCGCTTAAATACAAGGAACACCGAAGATGAAAGCTGCCCAAACAAATAAAACCCTGCGTGACAAAGACGTTGCTGGCTTGACCGCTGAAGTCAAAGATCTGCAAAAAGCGCACTTTGGTCTACGCATGCAAAAAGCAACTCAACAACTGACCAATACCGCTACTGTCGGTAATGCTCGTCGCGATGTTGCTCGTGCCAAGACTATTCTTGCGCAAAAACAAGCTGCTAAATAATTAAGGAATACGCAAAATGACAGAAAAAACATCTCTCACGCGCACCTTGATCGGCAAGGTTGTTAGCGACAAACGAACTAAGACAGTGAC